>CAIPBW010000433.1 GCA_903863395.1 uncultured beta proteobacterium | reverse complement strand
CAGCAGCGTCGGTCAGAGCGGTTCCGAACGCGGGCACGAATATGCCGCTCTTGTCGGTCGTAGTAAAGGTAACAGCTGCGTTTGACACCACATTGCCAGCGCTGTCCCGCACCAATGCCTGCAGCGTGCCGGGTCGTTCGGGCGACACCGCGGTGATGGCATTGCCAGACGCGTCTATCAGTGTGATCTGTACGCTGCCGGCGGTGGCCCCTGCGGTGGTGGAGCCCAGTGGCGCAGAGTTTGCACTGCTGTTCAACTTGTCGCACAAGCTGGCAATGCCGCTGACGCAAGTGGACGATTCCCCGCCGCCGCAGCCGCCAAGGCCGAGCGCCAGCAACATCGCCGTCATGTTGATTACCCTGATGATCTTGGTTTTCATGATTCTTTCCACGTTAAAACTGCTCTGGCAATGTAGGCAGACTGCGCGTTGATGCGGATGCGATTTATCAACGCAAGTTTGAGAACTGATGCGACATGTGTTACCGCGTCAACCGCAAGATATCGCTGGCAATGGCGGAAAATGCCGCAGCCAGTTCGCTGGCGTTTGCCGCCCAGACATACAGACCGATCGGCTGCAGCGCGTCCTTGGTGTCCGAGTCGGCAGTGTTCGCCAGCCTCTTCATGATGTTGATCCCGTATTCCTTCGCTGGATTGGTGTCATACGCGGGGCAAAAGCTCTTCACCACTTCAAGGCTGTTGATCATGTCTCCCAAGCCGATGGCGTGTACCGTGATGCCTTGCGTGCGCGCCGTATTCGCAATGTTCTCGACCATGTTCCTGGCGGCCTTGTTCACATTGCAGCGCGTGTTTTTGATCGGTGCGCCGTCCAGTACCCGATTGCCCCGGTAGCTGGCAAGCGGGACGCCGCCAATGCCTGTGATGTCAAAGCCCAGATTAGGAAGGGTGAGAATGTTCGGGTAATTGGCCGCGTTACTGCAGTTGGCATTGGGCAATTGGCAATCGCGTTTGGTCGAAAAATAGATGCGGCATGGCTCCAGTGTTGTCTTGCACGTGGTCGGTGTTGTCAAGCGCGTCAAATTTGTTTCAGAGTACAGGTCGCCCGTGACGGACTGTGGTGTCGGGTTGCCCGTGTTGAGGTAACTGAACGTGGCGGGCACGGCGTTGGGTGCGCCGTCACTGAAGAACACGATGGCGCGCAGGTCGGAGCGACTGGCCAACGGGACCAAATTGATCTGGTTGAGCGCCAGGCGCATGCCCTCGGCCGATGCGGTTCCGCCCGTCACCGTCAGTGCATTGATGGCGTTTTTTATCGCGGTCTTGTTAAAGCCACGGCTGTAGGGCGCAACAAAACCCACGTCCACCACGCCACCGGATGCAAAGCTGACGACCGCTACCCGATCCCCACCGCTACCGGCGTTGAACTGGTCCACAAAGCCGATCGCTGCCTGCTTGAGCTTGGTCAAAGTATCTGCTGGATTGGCAAGCGACCCGGAAGTATCGATCGCCAGCACAATGTCCACGTCGCGGCGCACGGTCGCTCCGGCAGCGGTCACCGTGACATCGGTAAAGCCCAGGAGACCCATCAGCGTTACCGGCATCAGTGCCGATCCGGTCACCTCGACCGTCCAGCGTTTGCTGACATCATCGTGGACTGCGTTGATGTTGCCATCGTTGAGCGGGAGCAGGGTGGCACCAAGGTAATTGCTGGGGAAATTGGCCGTATAGAAATCCCTGGCAGCACTCTTGGCCCCGGCGATGCGGGCTGCGTCTCCCTCACCGACGGCCAGTGCACGCGCCGCAGCAATGGCCGCAGCATCGACTGCGGTATTGAGCCTTGCCTTGACACCGTAGCCCCGTCCAGCGTCAATGACCAAGCCGGCAAACGCAATCAGAACAAACAGTGCCAGCGCCAGCAGGATGAATATTTGTCCCCTTTGGTGTTTGAGAGGATGGATATGCATGGTTGTTCCTCCTGTATCGTGCGGTTAAAGCAGGGTCAAGGAATAGAGATCGGGCGCGACCTTCATCACGTAATTCGTGATCGGGATGTAGTCATAAATGACTTCAACCACATGCACTTCCGCGTTGAGCGCCAGCGCATTGGGAAGCGGCAAACTGACCACGCGGTCCGCCAGCACAGCGGGCAGGGTGCATTTGCCCGTGGCGGCGTCCCAGTTGGTGCAATTCCACAATTTGCTCTTGAGCGTCAAGTCGCCATTGCCGGTAGTGGGTCGGTACTGCTCCTCCACCCTGGCCACCAGCTTGTTGCCATCCATGAAACCCTTGACCTTGGTGATATAGATCACGCCGTGCTGCGCCATAACCAGGGGTGCCGACGTATGGTTGAGCGCATTGATGATGAACTGCTTTTCCAGATCAGTCGAGCGCGAGGCCAGATTGGCACCTTCGCGGCTCATGTTGATCAGGATGTTGTTGTACTCAATAGCGCGGCCCAGGTCAGCCACGCCCAGCACCATGACCAGGAGCACAGGCAGCGCAATCGCAAACTCGACCAGGCTCTGTCCCGACGCGCCGCGCGCCCTGCGCAAGTTGTGTCCCGTCTTCATTTGAACGCCTCGTTTTTCATCGCCGTGCCGACGGCAAAGGCATAAACGCCAGACTTGTTGCCGTCCTTGAAGAATGGCGCGAGAAATGGTGTCAACAAGGGCAGCTTGCAATGCACGGTCAGCACCACAATGTCGTTTTTTTCGCCGCAGGGCGTAGCTGTCGGCTCAAGGTTGCCGGTGGTGGTGTTGACCACCTTGTAGTCAATGGTGGCTGCAGAGCGAGTGAAGTAACCCATCGACTGCTCGATCATTTGCGCCTTGGCGGCATCGCATCGGTTCACCTTGGGGTCGGTCGTGTTCCCGGTCACGGCGTACCGCGCTCCTTCGCGCACTGCGTGCTGCATCGACAGGTTGCCAAAAAGAAGGTACGCAAAGTCGATGATCGCAAGCAGCAAGGTAAAAAACAGTACCGCAACTAACGCAAACTCCACCAGAGCCACCCCCTGTTGTTGGCGAGAGATGGTGCGTGGATCAACCGTTCGCTGGTGTTGCATCGCGTGCTCCCTTTGCTCAGCGCCCACCGCTGAGGGTGGGGATGAGGGTGCGTGAAATGCTCATCACCGCAGGCCCCATCAGCACCAGCAGCAGCGACGGAAATATGAAGAAGATCAGCGGAAAAAGCAACTTGAGCGGAATCTTTGCGGCATCTTCCTCGGCCCGCAGGCGTCGCCCATTTCGCATGGTCTCGGCCAGCACTCTGAGGGATTGCGCAACGTTGGTGCCAAAGTGCTCCGATTGCAGCAAGGTGGTGACAAAGGTCGCAATTTCATCCACCCCGGTACGCAAGGCCAGGTTTTGCAAGGCGCGCTCGCGCGTCGAGCCAATGCGCAATTCGAGCATCATCAGGTTCAGTTCATCGGCCAGCACTGCGCTGCGCAGGCTCATTTCTTCGCTGGCGCGAAACAGCGCGGCGTCCAGCCCCAGACCGGCCTCGACGCACACCGTCATCAGGTCCACCGCATCGGGCAGCGCATCGCGCAGTTCACGCTGGCGTGAGCGCACCACCAGAGACAACAAGGCGTTCGGAAGGTAGTAACCCACGCAGGCCAGCAGCAGCAGGGGAAACAGTTCTGTGCTCAACGTCATGGACGGCACGCCCCCGCGCCCAAACACGACCAGCAGGCCCGGCAGAATGAGCGCCAGCAGAGTCTTGGTGGCAAAGTAGGCAGGCGGCCAACCGCTGGCGCGCAAGCCCGCGTGCATGAAGCGTACGCGCAGGTTGGACGCGTCCCAACCTTCCTTGGGTGTTGACAGTCGGGCGATGGGCGCGGCAATCTTGGCCGCAGTCACTTGCCAGCCCTGACGCTCCTTGTCCGTTCTTGTGACCGTCCTCACCGATTCATGCAACTGCCCGATGCGCTGGCCCAGCGCCTGGTCACGCGTCAGCCACAGGCTGATGCCAAACGTCAGGCCAAAGGCCGACACAAACACCGCAATCAGAGTCCATGCTTGTAGCGTCATGCTGTCCTCCTACACCCGAATCTTCACGATGCGCCACATTGCGAATGATCCCAGTGCCATCATGACCAAGGCGGTGTAAACCATCCGCAGCCCCAAGCTGTCGGTCAGCAACACGGCCAGATATTTGGGATTGGTGGCGTGTACCGCTGCGGCCACCAAAAACGGCAAGGCCACCAGGATGTAGGCTGACAACTTGCCTTCGGCTGCCAGCACGCGTATCTTGCCAAACAGCTTGAACCGCTCCCGGATCATGTTGGCCAGCACGGTAAGCAGCTCGGCCAGGTTGCCGCCAGTGTCGAGTTGGATGATGACGGCCATGACAAAGTAGCGCATGTCGGCCACCGGTACCCGGGTAGCCAGGTTGAGCAGCGCGTCTTTGGTGGAAGTGCCAAAGTTGATTTCGGAAAAAGTGTTTTTGAACTCGCCCGCAATCGGTTCCTGGGCCTGGGTGCCCACCATCGCCAGCGCTGCCGAAAAGGCGTGCCCTGCGCGCAAGGCGCGGCTGACCAAATCGAGCGCATCGGGCAACTGCTCCACAATTTTCTCCACCCGGCGCTCGCGCAGCCAGGCCAGACGCAGCAGCGGCAGCGCGGCAATACCCGCGCCCAATCCCCCGGTCCACAGCCATGTCCAGTGCATCAGCAGCCCTAACGCAATGCCGATGCACCCGCCCACCCCACAGACTGCCAGCAACTGCGCAACCGTTCTTCTGGAGCCCGCTTGCAGCAGCAGACTATCCAGAACGGCGATATGGGGCACCATGGCAAGCAGGCGATGCAACTCGGGTGAGTTGCTCAACAGGCGTTGCTTGAGCAGTGGAATCTCGGCGGTATCCTGCTCTCCGGCCAGCAGCGATTGCAGCCGGAGCCGGATTCTCCTGGCTTCCGGGCTTCGGGTATCGCTCCAATAGACATAGATTCCTTCGAGCAGCAACACCACGGCCAGAAAGCTCAGCAGCACAAACAATGAATAGCCGGAATTCGTGGACTCATTCATAGGTGCGGCTTTGGTCAAATGTCTCGACTGGAAGGTTTACGCCATAAGACTTCAGGCGTGCCATGAACTTGGGGCGCACCCCGGTCGCCGCAAAGTGCCCCAATACCGTGCCCTCTTCGCTGATGCCGGTTTGGGTATAGGCGTAGATCTCCTGCATGGTGATCACGTCGCCCTCCATGCCGACAACCTCCTGCAGGCTCACCACCTTGCGCTTGCCATCGGTCAGGCGCGCGACTTGCACGACGGCCATGATGGCGGAGCTGATTTGCTGGCGCATTACCTTGGTGGGAATGGCAACACCGCCCATGCCCGACATGTTCTCCAGCCGCGTCAATGCATCGCGCGGGCTGTTGGCGTGCACCGTGGCCATGGAGCCCTCATGCCCCGTATTCATGGCCTGCAGCATGTCCACCACTTCCACGCCGCGTACTTCGCCCACAATGATGCGGTCTGGCCGCATGCGCAAGCTGTTGCGCATCAGGGCGCGCTGGTTCACTTCGCCGCGCCCCTCAATATTGGCCGGCCGGGTTTCCAGTCGCACCACGTGCGGCTGCTGCAACTGCAGTTCGGCAGCGTCTTCAATCGTCACGATGCGTTCGGTTACGGGTATGGCGGCAGACAACACGTTGAGCAGGGTGGTCTTGCCGGTGCCGGTCCCGCCCGATATCAGGATGTTCATCTTGGAGCGCACCATGCCAGCGAGCAAGGCCGCTAGCTCGGGGGTCAGCGCCTTGTTCAGAATCAAATCCTCTGCGCGCAACGGCACTACTGCAAAGCGGCGAATGGAGAGCAACGGCCCATCGAGCGACAGCGGCGGAATGATCGCATTCACCCGTGATCCGTCGGGCAGCCGTGCATCCACCATCGGGCTGGATTCATCCACTCTGCGGCCAATGCGCGAGACGATCTTGTCGATGATCTTCATCAAGTGCGCTGTGTCGGAAAACACCACCGGGGAGAGCTCAAGACGACCCTGGCGCTCCACGTAAACCTTTTTCGGGCCGTTGACCAGAATGTCCGAGACGGTCGGGTCTGCCAGCAAGGGCTCCAGCGGGCCCAGGCCCATCACCTCATCCTGAATGTCCAGCACCATCCTGCGGCGCTCGGTGGCGTTAAGCGCTGCCCCAGACTCGGCCATCAGCTTCTCGACCAGCAAGCCCAGCTCTTCGCGCAGGCGCTCGGGTGTCATGCTGCTCATCACTTCCAGATCGATGCGGCCCAGCAAGTCACTGTGCAGCTTCGCCTTGAGTTCGTAATACTCGGGCGTGGACTGCAGACGCGCTGCATAGCGGGCATCGCCCAGTCCAGTGGCTGGTCCCGTATCGTGTAGCAGATCGCGTAAGCCCATGGTGTCAGCGCCTCATTGGAGTGGGTTATCGTGGTATCGCATTCAGGTGGCAAATCGCATCAGGCCGCGCAGCCATCCCTTGCTCACCGGGGCCTGCGCCGGAGCAAGCTCCTCGGCCCAATCCTGCAGCGCGAGCGAAACCGGATTCTTGGGGAACAGTTGCACCATCGGCACGCCCTGGTTGACCGAAGAGTTAGCGGCGTTATGGCTGTTGGCAATGGTTCGCTGTACTTTGAGCGTGGTGGCCTTTTCTACATCTGCCAGACCAATGTCGCCCGTTTTCTCAAACCGGTTGACCACCACGTGCAACTTGCTGCTTGCATAGCCCAGGGCGCGGAACACCCCCACCATCAGTTTGGCCGCCCGAATAAAGGGCAGGCTCAGCTGCACTACCAGGTGAATGCTGTCAGCCAGGTCCAGCGCCTTGATGGACACGGGCCCGAGCATGCTGCTCAAGTCCAGAATGACAAAGTCGTAGCGGTTGCGCGCAATGTCGATGATTTTTTCAAGCCCGATGGTGGTCACTTCATTGATGTTTTCGGGCGACTCGGGCGCGGCCAGCACATGCAGGTTGTCGCTGAACTTGAACATGCACGACTCCAGCAACGTGGAGTCCATGCGGTGCGCCTGGCGCGCCAGATCAACCACGCTGTAGAGCGCGCTGCCGTTGCCCAAAAACATGGCAGCATCGCCAAAATACAGGTTCAGATCAATCAGCGCCACGCGCTTGTTTTGCAGGGACAGGGCGTAAGCCAGATTGGTGGCCAGAAAGGTTGCCCCTGAGCCGCCCTTGGCCTGCACCATGGCCAGCACCTGGCCCGTGGAGCTTGGGCGCCGCCCGTTGAGCAGGGGGTAGCCTTGCGCGTGCTTGATCACCTGGCGCACGGTTGCCAAAGTCAGGGGGGCGGGCAGCACTTCGCGCACGCCTGCGCGCATGGCACGCAACAGGAACTCGACCGAGCGGTCCGGACTCACCAGCACCGTGTGCGTTGCTGGCGCTATCACCAGGGCCGATTCAATCATCGCCATGGCGTGCTCGTCCGGGTTGGGCAAGTCCAGCAAGAGCACATCCGGCGGGTCTTTTTGCAGCACGCTGGCAACGCTCTCCACAGAGCCAACCTGGGCCGAAAAAACCAGGCTACTGTTGTCCGGATCGGGGGCCTTGAGCAATGCAAGATCGGCCTCGGACGTGCAAATGGTTAATACTTTGAGGGTCATGGCAGTTCCTGCTCAGTTGCCCGACAAGGCGCCGCCAATGTTGATGACTTCAAACGTCTTGGGCGGCGTCTTGAACGAGTCCTGGTAGCGCTCCAGCGCGTGTACTGCGGTCTTGCCATCCATGCCCAGCGCCTGATCGCCTGCGGCAGGGGCGTCGGGGTTGAGGGTCTGGGCCTGCCGGGCGGCGCGCACGGCGTCGCCAAATTTGCTGTCGTAACGGGGTGTTACGCTGGCACAGGCCACCAGCAGACCAAGTAGCAGGGTGATTGCGATCTTGTTCATTGCTTCTCCTTTAGGGGGTAGCTGCATCGGGCGCAGCGCCTTCGAGCCGCCCCTGCAGCAGCAACTCGCTGCGGCTGGGGTCCACGTGGTTGCTGGTGGGCAGAACCGGCACCGCGTCGAGCGGTTTGACCAGGCGGGGTGTCACCACGAACAGCAGTTCGGTTTGATCGCGCTCAAACTCGCTGCTGCGAAACAGCGCACCCAGCACCGGCACCTCGCCCAGGCCAGGCAGGCGTTTGACGGCCGCCGTCGAATTGCTCTTGATCAGCCCTGCGATCACAAAGCTCTGCCCGTCGTTGAGCTGCACCGTGGTGTCGGCCTTGCGCACCGTCAGGGATGGAATGATCGACACCACGCCGTTGATGCTGGTAAAGGGCGAGCCCGCTTGCGAAAGGTCCGACACCTCGGTCATCAACTTCAGATTGACGCGTGTTCCATCCAGCACCGTTGGCGTAAAACGCACACCCACGCCGAACTCCTTCTCTTCCAGGGTGATGGTTACTCCGCCACCCTCGGTGGTTCGGCTCACCGGGATAAAGATTTTTCCGCCTGAGAGAAAGCTGGCCGACTGGCCGCTGATGGCCATGAGGTTGGGCTCGGCCAGGATGCGCACCAGGCCATCGTCGTTCTGCGCGTCGATGCTGATCGCGGTCTTGCCGACATTGAGCGCTTCGACCAGGCCACCGCCCTTGCTCAGGAAATCGGTCAGCATCGAGAACACGTTGTCGCCACCGCTGTTGGTGCGCCGCATCGCCACGCTCGAGCCCAGCTTGTCGATCAGGGACTTGCTGACCTCTGCAATCTTCACCTCCAGCATCACCTGCTGCGCCTGGGCCACCTGCAACAAATTGACCACCTTGGCGCTGCCAGCGCGTCCACCGGCATCCGAACTCCCGCCCCCGACCGCAATGGTTGCACCGGCCTTGGCCTTGGTGTCGCCGGCGGTCACTGGCAGGGCCAAGCTCTTGTTGATGTCACGCACAAAGGCTTCGGCAATGTCTTCGGCGTATTTCGCCTTGGCGGCGCTGGACACCACGCCAGTCAGGATCACCGAATCAGCGGCGGGGCGCACCCGGATGCCTTTTTCCTCGGGCAGCAGTTCGCGCAGTTTTCTTTCCATGCGCTCGGCGTCGATGCTGACGTTGACATCGATCACCGTGGTTTCTGCGCCCTTGCGCCAGACCACGATATTGGTCGAGCCATAGCTCTTGCCCAGCAGATACAGTTCAGTCGGGCTGATCAGCGAGACATCGGCAATGGCCGGGTTGCCTACCGAAATGCGCTCAATCGGTGACGGGATGCGCATCAGCGTGGACTTGCCGATCACCAGCTCCAGGTTCGGCCCCACCGTTGCAAAGTTGGTGTTGCTGGCCGCTGGCTGCGGCTGCCCGGCGGCGTGCAGCGGTGCCTTGGCCGCAGGGGGCGTCTGGCCATGTCCCGGCGACGCAAGTGCCAAGCCGATCAAGGCCAAGGGTAACCACGCTGCAACCTTGCGTGCGCAGCGCAAGCCGACAATGCGCGCCATCACGGCGCACTCGATACTGGGGGAAGTGGTGTTCATGGGGCTTCCTTGGAAATCAGAATTCGGAATTGGCTTTTTGCACTCCCCGGATCACCTCGACGGTCACCACACTGGGCACCGGTCGCGGCGCAACGTCCGCTTTCGGGCGCGTGTTGCTGGCAACGCGAACGGGGGCCGGGACATGCACCGGGGCAGGGGTGCTGGCCTGGTTGAGCAAGTCGTCGCGCCGCACGCCAGCGGTCTCCAGGTCCTTGCGGTCGATGGGGTTGCGCAGCACCAGCGACAAGGTGCCTATGCTGCGGGCCAGATCAATTTTTTCTGCGTCCTCCGGCGTCACTTCCAGCGTGACGGCATTCACCACCTTGGGCTTGGTCTCGTCCCGGTTGGCCTCTTGCGCCACAGCCAGCACCAGGATGCGCCGCAATACGATTTTGGAAACCGGCTTTTCCTTGTCGTCGCGGGTATTCACCATCACATCGACAAAGCTGCCCGGCAAGGCAAAACCGGCCACGCCCACCACTTCATTGACCTTGACGCTGATGGCCCGTCTGCCATCCTGAATCACCGAGGGCAATCCGCCCTTGGTCCCCTCGGGTGCCAACTTGGCTTCCAATATCGGCTCGCCCTTGAACACCAGAGTACGAATCACGCGACCCTCCAACTTCTTCACGTCGGTGAACGAGCCCGCGGGTGCGGCACCAGCGGGCCAGGGGATCACCTGCAGCATTTGCGCGGTCATCGGCGCGCCCAGATCAAGGTCGCGGGCTGCGACCACCACCTGCGTTGAGTTGTCTGCGTTTTGCTGGCCCACCCACCTGGACGCCAGCACCACTGCCACGGCACCCACCAGCAGTGACAGCAGGATCATGACTATTGCGCGCGTGCTTTTCATTTCTGGTATTCCCCGGTTTTAATGGTTTGAATTGCTTGTTGTTGCGCCTGATCGGACACGCCGAAATACAAACGCCATGCCCACTCAATCAGGGCCGGGCTTAGGCGCGGTGTCTCGCCCAGGTAGCGGGCGCGGTCACCAATCTTGCTGATCACATCGAACGGAATGCAGGGCAGGTAGGCTTGCCCGCTGGCTGGATGCAACTGCTCCACCAGAAAGTCCACCGCCTCGGTGTCACACGTCACGCCAACGCGCGCACAGGCTTGCGCCACCACCTCGCGGTAGGCGGTATTGCTGACTTCGCCAATCAAAAATTTGTAGCCCAGACGGCGTGAAAAGGCCGGGTCGGTCAGGTCTTCGGGGGCCAGGTTGGAAAGAAAGATTACCGTCACATCAAACGGCACTTTCAGCTTTGCGCCGGTGTGCAAGCCAAGGTAGTCCACATTGCGGTCCAGGGGGACGATCCACCGGTTCAGCAACTCACGTGCGCCCACGCGCTGGCGCCCCAGGTCATCAATCACAAAAATGCCGTTGTTCGCCTTCATCTGCGCCGGTGCCACATACAGGCGGCTCACGGCGTCAAACTCCAGTTCCAGCATTTGCAAGGTGAGTTCGCCACCGGTGATCACCACCGGCCGCTCTGCACGCACCCAGCGGGCATCGCTCGCAGCACCCCGGCTCAGGCCACGCTCTGGCAAGGCAACGGACTCCACCGCGCGGTGAATGCGGGGGTCAAATACGCGGATCACGTCACCATCGACATAAATGGCGTGCGGCACCCAGATATGGCCTTGCAGCGTTTTGACCAGGTGCTCGGCCAAATAGGTTTTGCCGCTGCCGCTGGGGCCGTAGAAATAGATCGCCTTGCCCGAGTTCAGGGCGCTGCCCAGGCTGGGCAGCAGGGACTCTTCAATCACCAAATCGCCAATGGCGGCATGGAGTTGCGTGGCCGTGGTGGGCGACAGGTGCGCGCGCTGATCGCGCACGGTGCTGGCGTATTCATGCAAGGTCACCGGAGCCGGGCCGACATACTGGCATTTTTCAAAGGCCAGACTCGCCTGTTTTCGTCCCGTGTCGGTCAGGCAATAGCTCACATCGCCCTCAAATTCCCCTCGGTGCGGAATCTCCACCCAATGCAGGTCGCGCATGTGGGCGAGCAAAACCTCAGCGCGCTGGCGGCTCAGCCCCATGCGCTGTGCAATCTGGAACAACGGCAGTTTGCCAACCCTGAACAGATGGCGCGCCAGCAACTCCATCAAAAATGCATCGGGCACCTCCTCGGCGTCCGAGTGACGCCGGGTGGTGCGCAGCGCCGTGGGATCGGGCGTGCGCAGCAGGGTGGCTTCAGCGTTCATGGTGGAACAGGTCAGGCAAATGGCCTAGACGCTCACGAACGGCGCGCCCCCGGCGAGCCGCCAATAGACATAGCTCGCCAGCCCCCCGGCGATGGCCAGGGTGTAGGGCATGTTGTCCGCTGTCTGAGTGACCGGATCAAAGCGCTGGCCGTTGAAGCCACTCAAGCTGTCCAGCGCCAACATCACATTGGCCAGAACACGCCGCGTTTGGCGCAGCCACAGCATGCGAATGGCGGCAAGCACGCCCCCTGCGATCAGAATGCACACAGCCAGGCTCAACGCCTCCACCGACCCGACAAAACTCCCGATCGCTGCCATGAGCTTGACATCGCCCGCGCCCATGGCGCGCAGCAGATACCACGGTAGAAACAGGCCCAGGCCCGTGATTGCACCCAGCAAGACCCCGCCTGCGCCCAGCGCACCGGGAAAGTAAGCAAACGGACCGGCACCACCGTTGGCAGGCCCGAGCACGTTGAGCGCGGTGCCGGTGCCCAGGGCCAGCAGCACCAGCACATTGGGTACCCGACGCTGCCGAAGATCGGCTTCGACCGCGATCAGCATGGTCAGCGCCAAAGCCGCCAGACACCACATCTGCCAGACCGCTGGCGACACATCGAGACGCATGAAAAAACTCCGTTATTGTTCTTGTTGGCTGCACTTGCAGCCCGAGAAGAAAACGCAATGGCGGTACGTTTGACGGCGCGCCATTGCGTTACCCCTGCGTGACAGCGATCAGGCTTAGCAAGTTGCAGGTGTAGAGAGGCAATTGGCGACCTTCGTGAAGATGTCGGTCAATCCCGTTCCCAACAAATTAAGCGCAGCGATCGCTGCCACACCTACCAATGCCGCAATCAAGCCATACTCAATGGCAGTGACGCCCTCTTCATCGCGCAAGAACCGACCGGTTGCAAGAGCAAGTTTTTCCATAATGAAACTCCTTCCAGGTTGAACAAGCAGCCACCAAAACGACGGCTGCGCCGTTAGCAGGAGCCTTCATTCCACCGGTTCCCCGCCGAGGCAGGAGACGCAGCGCCTAACGCACCGAGGCTACTTCTGCATGGCTGCATTTTTCGGCTAGGCGCTCGGGGGGGGCTTGCGAAACCGCAAAAAGTCGCACGCGTTTTGATCGGGCTTGCAGAGGCGCTAAAGATTGCACTTATGATGAGGGACCATCGGTAGAGTCAGCCTGGGCTTTGTCCAGGACCAGACTTCACGCTCTCTTGCAAGGCTTGTGAAGCGACCCATTTACCCCGCTGGGCAGTCGTTGGCAAATAGGAGAAATTGGAGATGTCCAAGTTAATCCCCTGGCGCTCACTCAGGACACGGGTGACAGTGCTGACACTGTGCGTGTTTCTCATCAGCATCTGGACGCTTGCGTTTTTTTCCAGAGCCTGGCTGCGCGAGGACATGCAAACCATGCTGGGCGAGCGCCAATTTTCCACCGTGTCCATCGCGGCGGACCAGGTGAATGAAGGGCTTGTTGACCGTATGCAGGCGTTGCAAGCGGTGGCCGACGAGCACACCTCGGATCGGTTGGAGGCTTCACCCGCATTGCAAACGCATTTGGAGCGGCACCGGGCCTTGCTGGGCTTGTTCAATGGCGGCGTTTTCATGACCGATGCACGGGCCACTGTCGTGGCCGATGCGCCGCTCTCGGCCAAACGGCTTGGCATTAACTACAT
>CAIPBW010000432.1 GCA_903863395.1 uncultured beta proteobacterium | reverse complement strand
TGCCCGATCCCCCGGCCAAAATAATGCCCTTGCGGCTGGCCGCTTGCGGGTCAATGCGTAGTTTCAACATCGATTTCTTTCATCATCCGTGCCACACCCGCCTGCCAGTGCGGCAGGTGCAGCGCAAAGGTGGAGCGCAGCTTGGTGGTATCCAAACGCGAAGTCAAGGGGCGGCGCGCGGCCGTGACAAACGCCGAACTGGCCACTGGCCGCACCTCATTTACTAGCAATTGTATAGCAGGGTTTATCTGCTTGGCCTGCTCAAAAACGTAACGTGCGTAATCGAACCAGGTGGTCTCACCGGCTGCCGCCAGGTGGTAAATACCCGCCAGCGCAGACGCATCCGCTGCCGCGCTGCTGCCGGTCACGCGGCGCAACAGATGGGCCGTTACGTCGGCCAGCAGGTCGGCGCCGGTGGGGGCACCATGCTGGTCGTCAATCACCTGCAGCGTTTCACGTTGTGCGGCCAGACGCAGCATGGTCTTGGCAAAGTTGCCACCACGCGCGCCATAGACCCAACTGGTGCGCAAGATCACATGACGCTGGCATTGCGCCAACGCCTGCTCGCCTTCGAGCTTGCTGCGGCCATACACGTTGAGTGGGCCGGTGCCATCGGTTTCGCACCAGGCCCGTGTTCCGCTGCCATCAAACACGTAGTCGGTGCTGTAGTGCACCAGCCAGCAGCCCAATTCTTTTGCCTGCTGCGCCAACAGCGCCGGTGCCTGGGCGTTGACAAGTTGTGCCAGATCGCTCTGGCTTTCGGCCAGATCGACCGCGGTGTGCGCAGCGGCATTGACGATCACGTCCGGTGCCACCGCGCGCACGGTCTGCGCCAGGGCATCGAGCTGGGTCAGATCACCGCACCAGCCGTTGGGGTTGTGCGCCGAATCGCGCCCCAGGGCCACCACCGGCCCCAGCGGCGCGAGGCTGCGTTGCAGCTCCCAGCCCACCTGGCCGTTGCAGCCCAGCAGCAGGATCTTCATGCAGCGCCCGCCTGCCCCTGGGCAATGGCGGCACCGTATTGGGTATGCACCCAGTCGCGGTAGGCACCGCTTTGCACATGGGCAACCCAGTCCTGGTTGTCAAGGTACCACTGCACGGTTTTGGCAATGCCGCTCTCAAACGTTTCTTGTGGCTTCCAGCCCAGTTCCTGCTCGACCTTGCGCGCGTCGATGGCGTAGCGCCGGTCATGGCCCGGGCGGTCGGTAACAAAGGTAATCTGCTCCTGGTAGGGCTTGCCGTCAGCACGCGGGGCCATGCGGTCAAGCAACTCGCAGATCGTGCGCACGATGCTGAGGTTGGCCTGCTCATTCCAGCCGCCGATGTTGTAGGTCTCTCCAACACGCCCGGCCTGCAGCACACGCCGGATGGCGCTGCAATGGTCCTTGACGTAGAGCCAGTCGCGAATTTGCTGGCCGTCGCCGTACACCGGCAGCGGCTTGAGCGCGAGTGCATTGACGATCACCAGCGGAATGAGTTTTTCTGGAAAATGCAAGGGCCCGTAATTGTTGGAGCAGTTGGTGGTGAGCACCGGCAGGCCATAGGTGTGGTGCCAGGCGCGCACCAGGTGGTCGCTGGCGGCCTTGCTGGCGCTGTAGGGGCTATTGGGCTCAAACGGATGCTGCTCGGTAAACGCCGGCTCGTCGGGTGCCAGCGATCCGTAAACCTCGTCCGTGGACACATGCAGAAACCGGAACGCGGCGCGCCCTTCAACGTCCATGGTCTGCCAGTAGCTGCGCACGGCTTCGAGCAGACGGAAGGTACCCACAATATTGTTTTGCACAAAGGCTTCGGGGCCGTGGATCGAGCGGTCCACGTGCGACTCGGCGGCAAAGTTCACCACCGCGCGCGGCTGGTGCGTGGACAGTAGCTTGGCCACCAAGTCTGAGTCGCCAATATCGCCATGCACAAAGACGTGGCGCGCATCGCCTTGCAGGCTGGCAAGATTTTGCAAATTGCCGGCGTAGCTCAACTTGTCCAGGTTGATCACGCTTTGCTGCGACTGCGCCAGCCAGTCCAGAACGAAATTCGACCCAATAAACCCTGCTCCACCGGTGACCAGAATGCAATGCTTCATGCTTGTTGTTCGTTCAATCGCAAACGCCAATTATCGCAGCTACGCCCAATGCGCCGACCGGGGAGCGCCCGTAACGCCGGGGGCTGGATAAATCGTTGACAATTACGTCAGAGAACCGCATCTTGACAGCACCTGAAACTCACCCCACCGCTGAAAACACCGCCGCTGCGCGCACCCCGCGCCTGTTTTGGGCCATCGTTTGCGCCTTTGTCGCCCTGGCCCTGTTGCCCACCCTCTGGACGCAGCTTGATCTGGCGGCAGCGGGCCTGTTTACCGGCAATCAAGCGCGCATCCACTCGGCTTCGTGGTTCTGGGTGGAGGGTATCAACCTCTACGTTCCAGCCGTGTTCCGCACCGTGGTGCTGGGCGCGCTCGCCTTGTGGCT
>CAIPBW010000431.1 GCA_903863395.1 uncultured beta proteobacterium | reverse complement strand
CGGTGTCGTCCACCATCTGCAGCCAGTTGGACCAATTATCTACCGCGGCGAATTGCTTGCCCCATTTGGACTCAGGTTGGAGCAGGTCGTCGGGCTGCCCCGTGCAATGCGCTGCAGCACTGGACCAGGGATAGTCTTCGGCGTGCTGCACCATCCCCGCGCGAACCGGGTTGCACTCCACATAACGCATGGCGGTCCACAGGTAGGTGTCGTCCAATGGTGAAGAAAAGAAGCGTCCTTGCCACAAGTGCCCGCTCCATCCCTGTCTGCGGTTGACGCGCTGTGCGTAACGCATGTGGAGCGGCTTGAGTGCGCACTGAAGCCCATCTTCTGCGGCGGGCACGGTAATCAGGTGGATATGGTTGCTCATCAGGCAATAGGCGAGCACCTCCACCTGGTGTTTGTCGGCGTACTCCTTGAGCCATGCCAGGTACGTGCGGCGGTCGTCATCGTCAAAAAAGATGGGCTCGCGCCGGTTGCCTCGCTGCGTTACGTGGTGGGCGAGGCCGGCAAAAACCGTTCTGGGCAATCGGGGCATGCGCGCAGGATAATCTAAAACAGCAATAAAGGGTAGCGTCCCCTTTATTCCCACGGGTTAACAAGGGTCACGCCTGTGTGCTCAAAATCGGCGACGTTACGGGTGACCACCGTCATGCCATGGACAAGAGCGGTTGCCGCGATAAGTGCATCGCGCTCGCCGCGCTTGTTGGGGACATGCAACCGGGCGCAGCGTTGTGCCACTGCAGTGTCGACAGGCAGCGTGCGAGCGGCGAACTCTGGTAACACCTGCCGCTCAAGCCAAGAGCGCAACATGGCCCCCTGGGTGGCGTCCTTTCGCTCGATAGACAGAACGCCAAGCTCCAGTTCCATGATGGTGATGGCGGACACAAAGAGGTCGCTCGCATCAACGCTTTGCGCCCATGTCTTTACGTTTGTATCGGCCTTGCCATGCTGCACCTTGCGCAGTTCGGACACCACGTTGGTATCGAGAACAAACATCACGAGAAATCAGCCGCCCGAGTCTCGATGGTTGCACGCGGCGGCTCAAACTCGATGTCTGCAATCGTTGGCATAGCCAGCGCGTCGGCAATGTTGCGCCGTTGCTGTGTGAGCCGTTGATAGTCCTCAAAGCTCATAAGTACATGGGCTGGTCGGCCGCGATCTGTGATGAAAACCGGTCCGTTGTTTGCCGCCCGCTTTGCCTCACTCGCCCCTTGGTTGAACTCGCGGCTTGAAAAGGTGGTAATTGCCATAACGACACCCCCTACGATTTGTTGATGTAGCCATGTTACTACATCAACAACGCGGGTGCAATCGGTATACAGGCTACCGCAGTGCCCGCAGGCACCGCATGTTCAAACATTGAACAAATACTAGCACGGAGGTGTCAGCACCTCCAGCAAAAACCAAGCTTAAACCTCAAGCTACCTTGCTCAGGATTTCTATCAGCACCATGGCGCGGGCCTGGCCATCGCCCATTTGGTAGATGGCCTCCAGCCCGGCAAAGGCACCGCTGTGGATGCGCACCTGGTCGCAGTATTGACAGGTCTGTTGGTGTGTGCTTAAAGTGCACACATGCCAACTCAAAAGTATTTCAATTGGAACCCCGATAAAAACCGGTTGTTACAGAGGGAGCGGGGGATTTCGTTCGAGCGAATAGTTTTTGAAATCAGCAGCGGAAATGAACTGGCCGTGCTCGAGCACCCCAACCAGGAAAAGTATCCAGGGCAAAGAATTTCAATGGTGCAGGTTGACGATTACGTGTGCGCCGTGCCATTTGTTGAAACCGACACAGAAATCTTTCTTAAAACCATCATCCCCAGCCGTAAGGCAACCAGACAATACAGGAGTAACTCATGAAAACAAGCGCCAAGTACGACGAAGAAGAGCTGGAGATATTGCAGGCCTGGGAGGCGGGCACGCTCAAACCTGTCAGCGGTATGGCAGAGCAGGTCAAAGGGCATCGGGCCGCAGCTGACGCAACTTTCAAAAAAGATCAACGACTCAACATTCGTATCTCAAGCAGAGATTTGAAAAGCTTGCAGGCGCGCGCTCTTGAAGAAGGTATTCCCTACCAAACGTTTGCAGCCAGTTTGTTGCATAAGTTTGTCAGTGGGCATTTTGTGAGTCAGCGCTAAACCGTGCAACCTCAAGCTACCTTGCTCAGGCTGGCGGGGGGTACCGTCAATTTGACGGGTTTGCTCAGGATTTCTATCAGCACCATGGCGCGGGCCTGGCCATCGCCCATTTGGTAGATGGCCTCCAGCCCGGCAAAGGCACCGCTGTGGATGCGCACCCGGTCGCCGGGGGCAAACAGGCGCTGCGGCTCGGTACTGGCTGTGCGGGTTCGGTTGCGGATGGCGTCCACCAGGATCGGGTCTACCTTGGCAGGCTCGGCGCCAAAGGTCACCAGGCGGCTTACACCCAGGGTAGAGCGGATGGGGGCGCAGCTATGCTGGGCGTCGGCCTCAATAAACAGGTAGCGCGCAAACAGCGGCTCGTGCACAACCTTGAGCGCCTGCTGGCGCACACGCTCAACACTCAGCAAGGGCAGGAAGCAGTTGTAGCCCTGGGCAGACAAGTTTTCAAGCGCGCGCTGCTCTTGGCGCGGCTTGGTGTGAACCAGGTACCAGTGCATGGGGCAGGCATGAGGCATGGTGCCAGCGGTTAAGGGGCTTTTGATAGCTTGGGCGCGGGTGTAAGCGCGGCGCTAATGCACCACCTAAAGCGCACCAACCGCACATACAGCAAGTGGTAGGCAGCAGCAAACAACAGCAAGCCCAGCGCCAGCAGTGGCGTGTTGTCGTAGGCCGACACGGCCCACGTTGCGGGCAGCAGGGTCATGCCCCACAGCAGCGTACCGGTAATGGAATTGCGTGTGGTGCGGCTCAGTGTTGGACAAAGTTGTCGCACCACGCGCCGCTTGACCAGGCTGTGCAGGTGCAGACGGTCGGCAGTGCCCAAGCCGCGGCGCCGCAGCCTGCGCCGCAGCATGCTAAAAACCACTTCCAGCACCGGGTAGCTGCAAATCAGCAGCGGGCACCAGGCCGAAACCTGCGGGTACTGGTGCAGCAGCAGCACCGCCATCCAGGCCACGCTAAAGCCCAGAAAGTACGCGCCACCATCACCCATAAACAATTTTCCCCAGGGCCAATTAACCAGCAGAAAACCCAGTGCGGCGGCGGCCAAAATCAAACAAACCGCGCTGAGGGTGCTTGCGCCAAGCTGCAGGTCCAGCCAGGCAATGGCCCCCAGGGCGATGACTGCTGTGCCGGAAGCCAGGCCGTTAAAGCCGTCGATGATGTTGAAGGCATTGGCAACCCCGCTTACGGCAAAGGCGGTAAACAGCACGGCAAAGGGCGTCCACTCCAGCAGGGTGTCTAGCCAGGGCACATTGATGTCGCCAATGGTCAGGCCCGTGATCATCGAGCCCAAGATGCCACTGCCAATGGTGGCAAACAGCCGGGTGCGAACGCTGACGCGGTGGGTGCAGTCTTCCAGCAGGCCAAAGGCAAATGCCGGGGTGCCAGCCAGCACCAGTTGCATGAGGATGTGGCGCATCTCGCCTTGGCAGAGCCATGTGCCCAGCACCACGCTGAAGTACAGCGCCAGGCCACCAATGCGGGGCGTGGGCATGGTATGTGCGCTTTGCACGTTGCGCAACAGCCCGGCAGTAAAGTGCCCGTGCAGCGGTTTGGTGAGCACCAGCAGCACCGCACAAAACCATGCTGCTGCCCCAACGGTGTACGCCACTGGTGGCCAACCCTGCTGCGAAATGTCCATGGTTCAATCCCCTATTCATGCGTCAATGACGGCTCCGTGTCTTGGCATCGGTAGCACGATCAATTTAACGGTAATGTAACCTTTTTTTATTCTAACCGAAATGATTAATATTGGCTAGTCAATATGGGTGTCAATGGGTGACCATTTGTTAGTTGCCCCGCCACGCCTTGCGCCAGGCGTTGCGCAGGCGCGTCAACTTTTCGGCAGTTTCAGGTGTTTGTGCACCAGCCTGGTAGGAGCGGCGTACAAACACAAATAGCAGCAACGCAAAGCCGCTGGCCAGCGTGGTTAGCACGGCCACCAAGGCCTTTTTGGGTTTGCTCTTGCGGTCGGGCTTTTCGGCGGCATCCACTACCTGGATCACGGCACCTTCACGGCTCTCGTCCACCCGCGCCACTTCAAACTGGCGCATATACAAGGTGTAAAGCGCCTCCTGGTACTTGAACTCCCTAAAGCGTGCCACGTAGTCGCTCTGGCCGCTGGGGATGGTGTCGCTGTGGTCAGCGCGCTCCATCTGGCTG
>CAIPBW010000430.1 GCA_903863395.1 uncultured beta proteobacterium | reverse complement strand
TCCGGCCTGAACGAAGACCTGGCCGCCACCGCCATCTGGGGTGCCCAGTACATCGGAACCTTCCCCGGTGGCAAGGTCGATGGCGTGTTTGGCATCTGGTACGGCAAGGGCCCGGGCGTGGACCGCTCGGGCGACGTGCTGCGCCACGGCAACATGGCAGGCACCTCGCCCAAGGGCGGCGTGCTGTGCGTGGCCGGTGACGACCACGGCGCCAAGAGTTCCACCGTCACCAACTTCTCCGACCCGATCTTCATGGCCGTGGGCATTCCGGTGCTCTACCCGTCCAACACCCAGGAGTTGCTCGACTACGGCCTGCACGGCATCGCCATGAGCCGCTACTCGGGCTGCTGGGTGGGCATGAAGGTGGTGACCGACGTGGTCGAAGGCGGTGGCTCGGTCCATGTGGCTGCCGACTCACCCCAGATCGTGTTGCCCGAAGTGCCCAGCCGACCGCAAGACCCGTTTGGCGTGGGCTACCACATCCGTGGCTTTGACATGGCGCTACCGCAGGAAGACCGGCTCTACCACCACAAGCACCAGGCCGTGATGGCCTACGCCCGCGCCAATGGCCTCAACCGCATCACGCTCAACCCGCCCGGCGCGCGCATCGGCGTAGTGTCGGCGGGCAAAGCCTGGCAAGACCTGCTGCAGGCCATGGCCAACCTGGGGCTGACCGAAGAGCGCGCCCAGGCACTGGGCATACGCCTGCTCAAGATCGGCATGACCTGGCCGCTTGATCCGGTGATCGTGCAGGAGTTTGCGCGCGGGCTCGACACCCTCATCGTGGTGGAAGAAAAACGCCCGATTCTGGAAGACCAGGTGCGCGCCATCCTGTACGGCGGCGCGTCCACGCCGCGCATCATCGGCAAGTACGCCAGCGCCACGGTGTTTGACCCTGAGCGTGGTGCTGCAGCATTCCCCAATGCGGCCGAGCTTTCGCCGCTGATCGTGGCCAAGGTCTTGAGCGACGTGCTGCGCGCAGCAGACGCCCACTGCGGCCTGAATGCCATCGACCTGCCGGCGCAACGTGGCCCGACACCGGGCGTGCCCATGCGCCTGCCAAGCTTTTGCTCGGGCTGCCCGCACAACCGCTCGACCAAGGTGATTGACGGAAGCCGCGCGCTGGCTGGCATTGGCTGCCACACCATGGCCATGCTGATGAACCCAAGGCAAACCACCACCACCTCGCACATGGGTGCCGAGGGCGTGATGTGGCTGGGCCAGCACCCGTTTACCAACGAGAAGCACGTGTTTGCCAACATTGGCGACGGCACCTTTGCGCACTCGGGCTTTCTGGCCATCCGCCAGGCCATCGCTGCGCGCGTGCCCATGACCTACAAGATTTTGTACAACGGCTTTGTCTCCATGACCGGTGGCCAGGCGGTGGAAGGTGGTCTCACTCCAGCGCAGATTCTGGCCAGCCTGGCCGGTGAAGGCGTCAAGAAGATGGCGGTGGTCACCGACGACCCCGAGCGCTACCAGGGCATCACCCTGCCCGAGGGCGTGCAGGTGCACCACCGCACCGAGATGGAAGCGGTGCAGCGCGATATGCGCACCTACCCCGAGGTATCGGTCATCCTCTACGACCAGCCCTGCGCCACCGAGCGCCGCCGCCTGCGCAAGCGCGGCAAGTGGGCCGACCCCGACAAGCGCAGCTTCATCAACCCCGCAGTGTGCGAAGGCTGTGGCGACTGCGGCACGGCGTCCAACTGCATGTCGATCGAACCACTGGAAACCGAGTTTGGCCGCAAGCGGCGCATCAACCAAGCCAGTTGCAACAAAGACTACTCGTGCGTGGAAGGCTTTTGCCCAAGCTTTGTCACGGTGCACGGCGGCAAGCTGCGCAAGACGGCCAGCGCCGCAGGCAAGGCAGCGTCCCCGTGGAGCGAGCCCCTGCCCGAGCCGCAGGTGCCGCCGCTGGAGGCTGCCTTTAGCGTGCTGGTGGGCGGCATTGGCGGCACCGGCGTGGTGACCATCGGCCAGACCCTGGCGATGGCGGCGCACGTTCAGGGCTACTACAGCTCCAACCTCGACATCACGGGCCTCGCGCAAAAGTACGGTGCCGTCAACTCGCACGTGCGGCTGGCACCGCGCCCCGAACTGCTGCACGCCACACGCATAGCCGTGGGCGAGGCGCACACCCTTATCGGCTGCGACCTGATCGTGGCCGCTGGTGACGAGACCATGTCCAAGCTCAAGAGCGGCATAAGCCAGGGCGTGGTCAGCACCGACATCCACCCCACCGCCGACTTTGCGCGCAACCCCGACTGGCAGATCGACCCCCCCGCACTGGTGGCGCGACTGCAAGCGGTGCTGGGCGACAAGGTGCTGCTGATGGACGGCCACCGCCTGTCGGCCGCGCTGCTGGGCGACCCGATTGCCGCCAATATGTTCATGCTGGGCGCAGCCTGGCAGCTTGGCCAGGTGCCGCTAGCCTACAGCGCCATCGAGACCGCCATCGAACTCAACGGCGTGGCCGTCGACCTGAAC
>CAIPBW010000429.1 GCA_903863395.1 uncultured beta proteobacterium | reverse complement strand
GACCCTGTATCGGACGCTGTCAACTAGAGGCAATCCCACTATCAAAACGTTGACCGCCGTTTTGAAAGCCACAGGTCTGAAGTTCGGAATTTCCGCACACTGAAAAGCCAACCAAAACTCCAGCGCCACTTTCAAAAGCTGGTGACAATTTGGTTTCAGCACCCCCGAGCAAACCACCCCAAGCCAATGCGCATCGCAGCAAAATCGGTAGGTTGGGTGGGCAGTGGGTGGTCCCATCCGCATCCACTGAGGCAAAGAACTTCTATGTTGTCCAAAGGTACATTTTTAGCAACGCAACTTCAGGTTGAGACGTTTATGACTACCATTAAGATCGACGAAAAAGACTACGACCTCGACACCCTGTCCGAGGAAACCAAGGCCCAAATCTTGAGCATCCAGTTTGTGGATGCCGAGTTGCAGCGCCTGCAGGCCCAGGCCGCCGTGCTACAAACTGCACGCGCGTCCTATAGCCGTGCGCTGCAAGAAGCCATGGGAACCACACCCGTGCCTCCCGCCGTGGACGCGGAAGCGATCAAGCTCGGGTAAGCTCACCCCTTGGATCAGGCTCGCAGCGTTCTCGCTCGATACAATGGGGCCTTTCCAGTGTGGCCACCAATTTATTTCGAGACACCCAGATGAACATAGTCACCGTTGAAGGCAAGGAATACGACCTTGACAGCGTTGCAGAACCAGCGCGCGAGCAAATTCAGAAGCTCATGTTTCTAAGCTCCGACCTTGCAAAAATGCTGGTCCCGCCCGACGAGATTCCGGCCAAGCTTGAGGCCGCGCGCAAGGCGCTTGCGCAAGCGCTGGCTGCGGCCTAGCCATGCGGCTCAAGCACGCAGCTACAGCCTTGGCCATTGCGCTGGCAATGGTGGGTTGCGGTGGGCTGGAGACCACCACCATCAGCTACGACCGGTTGATGTACGGTAACCTGACCACCTTCACCATCACGGGTGTCAACCTGGATAAGGGCCTTTTGCTGAGCACAACGGCGTGCCCCTCGCCGCAGCAAGTTACGGGCGGAACGGCCACACAGCAGACCTTTACCTGCACCATCACCAGCACCGGACCGGTGACAATTTCTGTGGTGGGCGGCAACGTGGTGTTGCACAAGATAGATGCCAATATCCCGGTACCGCAAGTTGCCATCAAGACGACCTTGGGAGACATGCTATTTGAGCTAGATCCGGTCAAGGCCCCCATCACGTCGCTCAACTTCATGCGCTATGTGAACAACGGCTACTACAACAACCTGATCTTCCACCGGGTCATTCCCAACTTTGTGGTTCAGGGCGGTGGTTACGACGCCAACATGGTAGGCCCCAACACCTTGGCACCTATCAAGTTGGAGAGCGGCAATGGTTTGAGCAACCTGCGTGGCACATTGGCCATGGCACGCCTGGATGCGGCCGACTCGGCCACTTCGCAGTTTTATGTCAACGTGGTAGATAACCTTTCGCTCGACAAGAGCGACACCAACAGCGGCTACGCCGTTTTCGGCAAGGTAATCAGCGGCATGGACACGGTGGACGCCATTGCCGCCGTGCCCACCGCCACCACCGCCAGCGGCGTGGCAGACGTGCCCGTCACGCCGGTGGTCATGACTTCAGTGGTGCAGACGCAGTAAGCGTAGCTGCGATCAATCCGCAGGCGCAAGCCAGTTCTCAACTTGGAGCGCTGGAACCTTGGCGAACTCGGCCAAGTTGTTGGTCACCACAATTAGACCCTCGCTGCGCGCGTGTGCAGCGATATGAAGGTCGTTGACGCCAATTGGTTGTCCGATCTTTTCTAGCGCGGCGCGAATCGAGCCGTAGTGCTGTGATGCCTTGGCCCCGTAGGGGAGCACTTCGAGACGACTGCAAAAGTCTTCTACGACCAAGAGATTTTGGCTGACCCTGGCACTTTTCTCGGCACCGTGCAGCAACTCCGACAGGGTGATGGCAGAGATGGCCATGCGGCTGGCGTTTTGGTTGAAGGCGCTCAGCACTTCCACTGGGCGGCGCTTCATCACGTAGATGACGATATTGGTGTCTAGAAGGTACTTGAGCATCAGAGGGCTTCGCGTTCGGGCTGGCTTTGGGATGCGCGCTCGGTCATGAAGTCATCGCTGACTTTGGGGCCATCCAGAAAGAAGCTATCCCACGTCTGGCCGATGATGGAAATGATGCGCTCGCTGCCTCGTGCGCGTACATCGACCTTTTTCACTTCCGGCGGCAGACGCAGTTCGACTGGCAGCCGCACGGCCTGTGTGCGGTTGTTGATGAAGACCGAACTGGTTGTCATGGCGCACCCCTAAGTGAAGTATATGGCGTGAGTATATTGCATTCGTGCAAAAATTCGTCAACCATTCAAAAACTTCATATAGGAGTGCTACAATTTAGTCCTATATGAAAACCCTGGTGCGCATTCCCCTGAACACTTCGCCTGAGCAAATGGTGAAGCTGTTGGAGCTGCAGGCGGCGTTTGCCCAGGTTTGCAATGCCTTGGCGCCGCTGGTGCAAAAAACGCGCTGCTGGAACCGCGTGGCGCTGCACCACATGAGCTACAAGACCTTGCGCGACCAATTTCCGGCGATGGGCTCGCAAATGGTGTGCAACGCCATTTACTCGGTGTCGCGCACCAGCCGGCTGGTGTTCCAGCATCCCCAAAGCCCGTTCAGTCTGGCCCGTCTGGGCGACAAGCCGCTGCCTTTGCTGCAGTTTGCCGCCAGTTGCCCGGTGTACTTTGACCGCCACACCCTGAGCGTCAAGCCGGGGCAGTTGTCTTTGTACACGCTCGATGGGCGCATGCGCTTCGAGTTGGCGCTGGCACCCGAGGTGGAAGAGGGTTTTCGGCAAAAGAAGTTGCGCGAAATTGTGTTGTCGCGCCGCCTGGACGGGGTGTTTGAACTGGCGTTCATGTTCTCTGACGAGGGTGATGAACTTGCCGAACCGCAGGCTGAAGCAGGTGCCGGCGAAATTCCAGAATATGTGATGGTTGAGGAAGCTGTATGAGTATCAAAAAACCGCCTACCGAATTGCAGACCGCCGTAGCGGATTTGCGCCCCTATTTTGTCCGTGCCGGTTGGTTTGGGCTGTTCTCCTGTCTGCTGGTGTTGATGCCTTCGTGGTACATGCTGGAGGTGTACGACCGCGTGGTCAACAGCCGCAGTTCCATGACGCTGGCCATGCTCACCGTGCTGGTGATGGGCGCCTATGTGGTGATGGAAATGCTGGAGTGGGCGCGCAGCGAGGTGATGCACGAGGGTGGTATGGCGCTGGATGCCAAGCTGCGCCGCCGGGTATTTGCCGCCATCTTTGAAGCCAACCTGCGCCGCCTGCCCGGCGGTACCACCCAGCCCCTGAACGACCTGCGCACGGTGCGCGACTTTCTGCATTCACCGGTATTGCTCGGGGCCATGGAGTCGCCGGTGTCGCTGGTTTTTTTGCTGCTGATTTTTTTCATCAACCCGCTGCTGGGTTGGGTGACGATGGCCACCGCCGTAGTGCAGGTGTTTGTCGGCTGGCTCAACGAGCGCAGCACGCAACCGCCACTAGCCGCGGCCAACCGCACGGCCATTGCCGCGCAGCAGTACGCCGACGGCACTTTGCGTAACGCGCAGGTGATTGAGTCGATGGGCATGGTGCGCGACATTCACAGCCGCTGGATGGCCAAGCAGCGCGAGTTTCTGGGTTTGCAGGCGTTGGCTTCGGACCGGGCGGGGGGCTACCAGGCGGTGTCCAAGCTGCTGCAAAACACGGTCAGCTCGGCGCTGTTGGGTTTGAGCTGCTATCTGCTGCTGCACAACGAACTCAATGGCGGTGGCGGCATGTTGATCATTTCGGGCATTCTGGGTGGGCGCGTGCTGGCACCGCTGGTGATGGTGGTAACCCAGTGGCGCACGGTAGTCAATGTGCGCGATGCCTGGGGCCGCCTGGAGCAGATGCTTACCGCCTTGCCGGCCAAGCCCGCGGGCATGGCCTTGCCGGCACCCAAGGGATTTTTGACGGTGGAAAACCTGGTGGCCGGCGCGCCCAACAATCCGGCGCCCATTTTGCGCGGCGTCAACTTTGCCATCGCTCCGGGTGAGGTGCTGGCGGTGGTGGGGCCGTCGGCTTCTGGCAAGACGACGCTGGCGCGGCTGTTGGTGGGCTCCTGGTCGGCCGCAGGCGGCAAGGTGCGTTTGGACGGAGCCGACGTTTTTTCCTGGGACAAGGCCGAACTCGGCCCGCACAT
>CAIPBW010000428.1 GCA_903863395.1 uncultured beta proteobacterium | reverse complement strand
TGCGGGGCGTGATCTGCCCGGCCCCCAGCAGCACCGATGACACGCTGGCAAACACCACCTCGGTGAGCATGATGATCGAGGTGCTGCCCGCTGCCAGGCGCGCCGCGCCATATTGCAACGCCAGATTGCCGACCAGGAGAGACAGCCCCAGCCCCACCGCCAGCGCCACCCAACTGCCCCAGTGCAGCGCCACCGGAGCGATCATCTCCAGGCGTGTGCCCAGCAAGGCAGCGCTGGTGGCCATGAGCGCGCCGCCGACAAACATGGCCAGCATGCGCGCGTCGCCGGGCGTGTCGTGCAGGCGGCGCAGCAGCACGTTGGTCAGGGCAAAGAAAAAGCCGCCCAGCAGCGCCAGCCAGTCGGGCAGGCTCTCGGGTACGGGCCAGGGCGACTGCGGCGTCTTGAGCACCACCACCACCCCGCCCAGCGCCAGCGCCAGGCGCAGCAGCGCCTGGCGCCCGGGGCGCTCGCCCAGCAGCGGCCAGGCCAGCAGCAGGGCCCACGCGGGCATCAGGTAAAACAGCAGCACCACGCGCACCACGTCGCCGGTGGTCACGGCCCAGTTGAAGCCGACATTGGACAGCCCCGACGCCGCCAGCAGCAGCCACAGCATCGGGTGCTGCAGCAGTCCGCGCAAGGCGCTGGGGCGCACCAACACGACGCAGGCGGTGGAAAACACAAAGGTAATGGCCGTGGCCCACAGCGGGTGCAGCCCCTGGCGCTGCAACTCCCGAAACGGCCACCACGACACGCCAAAGATGAAGGCGTTAAGTACCAGTGCCAGGGCGGGGAGCAAGCTACGCGGCATGGCTGCGTCAGAGCCGCGGCACTAGCCGTGCAAGGTATCGTTACGCGCAATTTCCAGCAGGTATTCCACGTCTTCGGCGTGCGCGCGGCAGTTGCGCGCGTGCCAGCGTTTGATCACCCACATATTGCCCGCCACCACCACGCCAAACACGGAAATCGCGCTAAACGCCGACAAGCCCATGCCGGTGGACAGGCTGTAAAACGCGCCCAGACCCAGGATGCAAGCCTGCTCGTTGAAGTTCTGCACCGCAATCGAGCGCCCCGCGCCCATCAGGTTGTGGCCCCGGTGCTGCAGCAGCGCGTTCATCGGCACCACCAGAAAACCGCCCAGTGCGCCCAGCAGCACCAAAAAAGGTGCGGCCACCCAGACGTTGTTGATGAAGTTGAGCAAAATCACCAGCAGGCCCATGCCAATGCCCATCGGCAACACGTTGGTAGCCTGGTCCAGCCGCATGCGCACCGACGCTGCCACTGCTCCTGCCGCCGTGCCAATGGCCACCACCCCCACCAGCGCCGACGCTTGCGTCACGCTGTAGCCCAGCGCCACCGAGGCCCAGGCCAGAACGATGTAGCGCAGGTTGCCGCTCACACCCCAGAACAGCGTGGTGGTGCTCAATGAAATCTGGCCCAGGTAGTCGCGCCACAGGCGGGTGTTGCAGTGCCAGAAGTCGGGCAGCAGGCTGATGAGGTGGCGCGGCATCGGGCGCATTGGCACGTCGGTGCGCGGGATGCGGGTGTTGAACCACGCCGCCACCAGGTACACAAAAATCAGCACGCTGATCGCCGCCTCAGGAGCGGTGTCAACCGAGGTGTCAAAGAGCGGAAAATCAAACGACAGCAGTTGCGATGAGATCATCGGACTAACCAGTTGGCCCCCGAGCAGCACGCCCAGGATGATCGAGGCGATGGTCAGGCCTTCGATCCAGCCGTTGGCCTTGACCAGTTGCGAGGCCGGCAGCAATTCGGTCAGGATGCCGTACTTGGCCGGTGAATAGGCCGCTGCGCCCAGGCCGACGATGGCGTACGACATCAGCGGGTGCGTGCCAAACAGCATCATCAGGCAGCCCACGATCTTGATGCCGTTGCTGTAGAGCATCACCCGTCCCTTGGGAAAGGCGTCGGCAAAAGCGCCGACAAAGGGTGCCAGCACCACGTAAAACAGGGCAAACATGGGCACCAGCGCGGCTTGCTGCCACTCGGGCGAGCCCGAGCTGCGAAGCAATTGCACAGCCCCCACGAACAGCGCGTTGTCTGCCAGCGAGCTGAAAAACTGCGCCGACATGATGGTGTAAAAGCCGCGTTTCATTCGTGAGATTGGTGCGCAGTGGTGCAACCCATGCGGCGAGAATTGTGGTGTGTCTCCAAAGGTGTCCGGTTATAGCATGACCGGCAATGTCAAAATCCGCACCACACGCTTGATCAAATTCCGCCATGCCCCGTCCCATTCTTGCCACCATCCACACCGACGCGCTTGCCCACAACCTGGCGCGTGCGCGCCGGGCCACGCCGGATGCGCGCGTCTGGGCGGTGGTCAAGGCCAACGCCTACGGCCACGGCATCGAGCGCGCCTACGCCGGACTGCGCGCTGCCGACGGCTTTGCCCTGCTCGACCTGGACGAGGCGCAGCGCGTGCGCGCGCTGGGCTGGCGCGGCCCCGTTTTGCTGCTCGAAGGCGTGTTTGAGCAGCGCGACCTCGAGCTGTGCTCGCGCCTGGACCTGTGGCACACCGTGCACTGCGAGGAGCAGATCGACATGCTCGCCGCGCACAAGACCAACGTCGGCCAGCGCGTGTTCCTCAAAATGAACTCGGGCATGAACCGCCTGGGCTTTGCCCCGCAGCGCTATCGCTCTGCCTGGACCCGGCTCAACGCCCTGCCTCAAGTAGACGAGATTTCGCTGATGACGCACTTTAGTGACGCCGATGGTGCCAAGGGCGTGCAGGAGCAAATGGCGCTGTTTGCCACCACCACCCAAGACCTGCCGGGCGAGCGCACCTTGGGCAACAGCGCCGCCACACTGCGCCATGGCGCAGCCCTGGGCGGCAGCGACTGGGTACGCCCAGGCATTGCCGTCTATGGCAGCGCGCCCGACTATCCCCAGCACAGCGCCGACTTCTGGGACTTGCAGCCGACCATGACGCTGGCGGCAAAAATCATCGCCGTGCAGACCTTGCAGGCCGGCGACAGCGTGGGCTATGGCTCCAGTTTTGTGGCACCAGCGCCCATGCGCATCGGGGTGGTGGCCTGTGGCTATGCCGACGGCTACCCGCGCCTGTGCCCCACCGGTACGCCGGTGCTGATCGACGGCGTGCGCAGCCGCACCCTGGGGCGCGTCAGCATGGACATGATCGCCGTTGACCTGGAGCCCGTGGCACAGGCCGGTTTTGGCAGCACCGTGACGCTGTGGGGGCGTGGGCCCAATGGGGCCACGCTCTCGATTGACGAAATTGCCGCCAGCGCTGGCACGCTGGGGTACGAATTGATGTGTGCGCTGGCAGCACGGGTGCCGCTGGAGGTAAGCCCATGAAATACATTCCGATCCCATTGGCGTTGCTCGCGGTGGGTCAAATCATTCCGGTGGACGTGTGGAGTTCCGAAGGCACGCTGCTGCTGCGCAAGGGCCAGCCGCTGCAATCTGAGCAGCACCGCCACAAGCTCGCCTCGCACCACGCGTCGGCCGCCGAGCACGACGCGCAGGCCTGGCAGCGCAGCTACGAGCGCATGGTGCACACCCTGTTGCGCGACGGCGCCAGCATCGAGGCCGTGACCCAGGCCTGCATGCCCACCGAAATCCGCGAGAGCGACTACGTGGTGGCCAAGCATTTCCAGGGCGGCTGGCTCGATTTGCAGGAAGTGCTGCGCGGCATCCTGCACCAAGGCGGCATGGCCATCAATCCGCTGCAGCGTCTGGCCGGTATCGAGCAGGAGGCGCTGGCACTGCTGCAGGCAGACCCCGACGCCAGCCTGTTTGCGCTGTTTCAGGCGCTTGCCGATGACGCGCTGGGCTACTGCGCAACCCACGCCCTGCTGTGCGCCGTAGTGGCCGAACTCACGGCGCGCAAGATTGGTTTGGATGTGTTGCAACGCAAGTCACTTTTTGGCGCGGCGCTCAGCATGAACATCGGCATGGCGCGCGAGCAGGACAGCCTGGCACGCCAGAGCGAAGAACCCACCAGCGCGCAGCGCGCTGTGATCGAGCAGCACCCGCAGCGTGGCGTCGAAATCCTGCAAGGCTTTGGCATGGACGACCCGGACTTTCTGGACATCGTGCGCTGGCACCACGTGCCCGAATCTGAAGAGGCCTTGGCGCACAACCTGGCGAGCCGACGCCTGCTCAACCTGGTGGACAGCTTTATCGCCCAGACGGCAGGGCGCAAGTCGCGCTCGTCGCGCTGGGCGGTGCGTGCGGTCAAGTCGATGGTGATGGGCGCGCAGGGCGACGCCCTGGGTGTGGGCTCGGCCATGGCGCAGGCGGTGGGCTTTTATCCCCCGGGCAGCTATGTGCGCCTGATCAGCGGTGAGATTGCAGTGGCGGTGCAGCGCGGTGAGCGCGCCAATACGCCCTGGGTGATCTGCATCATCGACAAGCTTGGCATGCCGGTGAGTCGCTATGTCTGCATCGAAACCGTGTCGGTAGCGCAGTCGATCAAATCGGCGGTGAATTTCGAGACGGTGCGCTTGACGGTCAACGCCGCCAAGGTGCGCACCGCCCGGGAAAAAATTCCACGCCGGGCGTCGCATGGCTAAAGACAAAACCATTTACACCTGCAACGCCTGTGGCGGCATCAGCCCCAAGTGGCTGGGCAAGTGCCCGCACTGCGACGCCTGGAACACGCTGATCGAGTCGCTCGCGTCGGACGAGCAGGCCACGCGCAACCGCTTTGCCTCGCTCGCACCCACCGCCCAGGTGCAGGTGCTCAGCGACATTGAAGCCAGCGACGTGCAGCGCAGCCCCACCGGCCAGGAAGAGCTCGACCGGGTGCTCGGCGGCGGCATCGTGCAAGGCGCGGTGGTGCTCATGGGGGGCGACCCCGGCATTGGCAAATCGACCCTGCTGCTGCAGGCGCTTGACGCGCTGCAGCGCGCGGGTAAACGCACCCTCTACGTCACCGGCGAGGAAAGCGGTGCCCAGGTCGCCCTGCGCTCGCGCCGCCTGGGGCTGGAGCGCTCCCAGGTCAAGGTGCTGGCCGAAATTCAGTTGGAAAAGATTGTTGGTGCCCTGCAGGCCAACCAGCCCGATATTGCGGTGATCGACTCGATCCAGACGGTGTACTCCGAGCAACTCACCAGTGCGCCGGGCTCGGTGGCGCAGGTGCGCGAATGTGCGGCGCACCTCACGCGCGTGGCCAAGGCCAGTGACACCTGCATCGTGCTGGTCGGGCACGTTACCAAAGAAGGCGCGCTGGCCGGGCCGCGCGTGCTGGAGCACATGGTCGATACGGTGCTGTACTTTGAGGGCGACACGCACAGCCAGTTTCGCCTGGTGCGCGCGGTCAAGAACCGTTTTGGTGCGGTCAACGAGATTGGCGTGTTTGCCATGACCGAGCGCGGCCTCAAGGGCGTCTCCAACCCGAGCGCCATCTTTTTGAGCCAGCACGCCGAGCCGGTTCCGGGCAGTTGTGTGATGGTCACGCTTGAAGGCACGCGTCCGATGCTGGTGGAAATCCAGGCGCTGGTCGACAGTGGCGGCCCCAGCCCACGCCGCCTGAGCGTGGGGCTGGACCGCGATCGCCTGGCCATGCTGCTGGCCGTGCTGCACCGCCACGCAGGCGTGGCTTGCCTGGACCAGGACGTGTTTGTCAACGCCGTGGGCGGCGTGCGTATCAGCGAGCCTGCTGCCGACCTGGCGGTAATGCTGGCCATCACCTCTTCATTGCGCGGCAAGCCCCTGCCCAAGGGGCTGATTGCTTTTGGTGAAGTGGGGCTGGCGGGCGAAGTGCGGCCCGCGCCGCGCGGCCAGGAGCGCCTCAAGGAAGCGGCCAAGCTGGGCTTTCGCGTGGCGATTGTTCCCAAGGCCAATGCGCCCAAAAAGCCGATTGCCGGACTGACCGTGCACGCGGTCGAGCGTATCGAGCAGGCCATGGCCCTGGTGCGTGATGGGGATGCCTTGGCCCTGGGCGGAGCGCAAGCTTGAGTAGCATCTGGCAGGGCGGTGTTTGGCAGCGCGGTGCGGCTGCGGCCGTGCTGGTGACCCTGGGCGTGCTGGCCTGGCGCGCCTATGGCGTAGCGGGGCTTGCGGCGCTGGCCGGTGGCCTGGTGATGTGGGCGTTGCTGCACTTCACCCGCATGCTGCACGTGCTCAGGCGCGCCGGTGCCCATCCGGTGGGTTTTGTTGCCAGCGCGGTGATGCTGCACGCCAAGCTGGAGTCGGGTGCTACGTTGCTGCAGGTACTGGCGTTGACGCAGTCGCTGGGTGAGCGCCTGGGCGCAGTGGGGGTGGAGCCCGAGTGCTACCGCTGGAGCGACGCCTCGCAGGCGCAGGTGACTTGCGAATTCCGCGGCGGCAAGCTGCGACGATGGAGCCTGGTGCGGGGGTCGTAAAATCACCGCTTCGCCTACAGCAACCAATAACTGAAGAGGAAACAACGATGAGTCCCCAGCCCCCCTCGATGTCCGACCGCGATGGAAAAATCTGGATGGATGGCCAGATGGTGGACTGGCGCGATGCCAAGATCCACGTCCTGTCCCACACCCTGCACTACGGCTGCGGCGCTTTTGAAGGGGTGCGCGCCTACAACACGGTCAATGGCACGGCCATCTTCCGCCTCGAAGAGCATACCGAGCGGCTATTCAACAGCGCCAAGATCCTGCGCATGAAGATTCCGTTCACCAAGGAGCAAGTCAACGAAGCGCAGAAGGCCGTGGTGCGCGAGAACAAGCTGGAGTCGTGCTACCTGCGCCCGCTTACCTGGATTGGTGACAAGAAGCTCGGCGTCAGCCCCAAGGGCAACACCATTCACCTGATGGTGGCGGCCTGGCCGTGGGGGGCCTACCTGGGCGAAGAAGGCATGAAGCGCGGCATCCGCGTCAAGATTTCGAGCTACACGCGCCACCACGTCAACATCACCATGACGCAGGCCAAGGCGGTGAGCAACTACACCAACTCGATCCTGGCCAACATGGAAGTCACCGACGAAGGCTACGACGAGGCCATGCTGCTCGACGCCAACGGGTTTGTGAGCGAAGGCGCTGGCGAAAACCTGTTTGTCGTGAAGAACGGCGTGGTCTATACGCCCGACCTCTCGGCCGGTGCGCTCAACGGCATCACCCGCAACACGGTGTTTCACATTTGCAAGGACCTGGGCCTGGAAGTGGTGCAAAAGCGCATCACCCGCGACGAGGTCTATATCTGCGACGAAGCCTTCTTTACCGGCACCGCTGCGGAGGTGACGCCGATTCGCGAGCTCGACCGCATCGAGCTGGGCGCGGGCAGCCGTGGCCCGATCACCGAAAAAATCCAGAGCGCGTTCTTTGACATCGTCAACGGACGCAACCCGCGCTACGCACACTGGCTGACCAAAGTCTGAGAGATTACGCGTCCGCGCAGTCGTTGACGACGCGCGGCCCCCACTGATAAGAGGTATGTATGTCCAAATCCACGATCGAACTCAAAGCTTCTGAACTCAACCACCAAGGCGGCGTGTACTGCCCCGCGCCCCAGGCGGGAATGCAAACCTGGAACACCCACCCCAAGGTGTTTCTGGATGTGGCTCACAGCGGCCAGGCCAAGTGCCCGTACTGCGGCACGGTGTACCAGCTCAAAGCCGGCGAGCACTTCGCAGCTCATCACTGAACGCAATGCGTTCCCTGGTTATTGCCCCCCAATGGATTGGGGACGCGGTAATGACCGAACCCCTGCTGCGCCGTCTGCACGCGCGCGGCGAAACGCTGACCGTGGGGGCCCTGCCCTGGGTGGCGCCGGTGTACCGCGCCATGCCCCAGGTGGCGCAGGTGCTGGAGTTCCCCTTTGCCCATGGCGGCCTGCAGTGGCGCGCACGGCGCGACCTTGCAGCGCAGTTGCGCGGACAGTTTGACACCGCCTACGTCTGCCCCAATTCCCTCAAAAGTGCCCTGCTGCCGTGGCTTGCTGGCATCCCCAAGCGCGCGGGTTACTGGGGCGAGGGGCGGCTCGGGTTGCTCACAGAGCGTCTGCCCAACCCGCCCAAAGCCACACGCCCACCGATGGTGGCGTTTTATTCGGCCCTCAGTGGCGACGCCGATGTGGCGCACGACCGCGCGCTGCTGCAACTCGATCCCCTGCATGTAGACCTCACCCTGGCGGGCCTGGAACTGGATGCCCGCAGTTACTACGTGCTGGTGCCCGGTGCCGAGTACGGCGCTGCCAAGCGCTGGCCGGCGCGCCACTTTGCGGCGCTGGCGCGCCAGTTGCCGCTGCCTGCGGTGCTGCTGGGCTCGGGTAAAGAAGCCGCCCTGTGCGCCGAGATCGCCCAGGAAGCGAATGCGGGCCAAGCCGGGCAGTGCTTTGACTTGTCCGGCCGCACTACGCTGGAGCAAGCCCTGGCCCTGATCTGCGGCGCGCGCGCCATGGTCAGCAACGACTCGGGGCTGATGCACGTGGCTGCGGCCTTTGGCTTGGCGCAGGTGGCGCTGTTTGGCTCGTCGA
>CAIPBW010000427.1 GCA_903863395.1 uncultured beta proteobacterium | reverse complement strand
GGCCGCAACGGCCGAAGAGATGAGCAGCCAGGCCGAGCAACTGCAACAAACCATGTCGTTCTTCAAGCTCGCAGGCACGGGACGCAGCGCCGTGGCCAGAGCATGAGACACCCACTTTCTTTCTTGCCATGCACCCCATTACCGATAAAGAGTTCGCCCAGTTCCAGCAGTTCATTTTTGAAGCGGCCGGCATTACGCTCTCGGGCGCCAAGCAGGCGCTGGTCAGCGGGCGCCTGACCAAACGCCTGGAGGCGCACCACCTGGAGAGCTTTAGCGACTACCTGCGCATGCTGCACAGCGGCCAGCACGCCGACGAGGTGCAAAAGGCGGTGGACCTGCTCACCACCAACGAGACCTATTTTTTCCGCGAGACCAAGCACTTCGATTTCCTGCGCGAGCAGGCACTCGCTGCGCGCGGACGCACCCAGACCTACCGCGTCTGGAGTGCCGCCAGCTCCAGCGGCGAAGAGGCCTACAGCATCGCCATGGTGCTGGCCGACTGCCTGGGCGACGCCCCGTGGGAGGTGATGGGCTCGGACATCAGCACGCGCGTGCTGCAAGGTGCCACCCGCGCGCTCTACCCGATGGAGCGCGCGCGCCATATGCCCGCGCCCTACCTGCGCCGCTTTTGCCTCAAAGGCCAGGGCGAGCACGAAGGCAGCTTGCTGATTGATCGCGGCTTGCGCAGCCGGGTGCGCTTTCGCCAGGTCAACCTCAACACCACGCTGCCCGACTTGGGCCAGTTCGACATCATCTTTCTGCGCAACGTCATGATTTACTTCAACGACGCCACCAAACGCCAGGTGGTGGCGCGCCTGCTATCGGCGCTCAAGCCCCAGGGCCACTTTCTGGTGGGGCACTCCGAGAGCCTTAACGACATCAATTCCACGGTGCGCCCGCTGGCACCTTCGATTTACTGCAAGACCCCTTGACATGGCAAAACTCAAGGACCTGATCGACATCTTTCTACAACCCGGCGAGTACTTTGTGGCAGATGCCAACTACCAACTTCGCACCATGCTGGGTTCGTGCGTGTCGATCACGCTGTGGCACCCGCCCACCCGCATCGGCGCGATGTCGCACTTTTTGCTGCCCACGCGTGGCCGGGTGGCGATGGACATGCAGTCGCTCGACGCGCGCTACGGCGACGAGGCGTTGATGCTGATGCTCGCCGACCTGGAGCGCTCGGGCATCCGCGCCGCGCAATGCCAGGCCAAGGTGTTTGGCGGGGGAAATATGTTTCCGGGCCACGCGCGCAAAGGCGGCAAGCATGTGGGGCGCAAAAACGGCGAGGCCGCGCGCGAGTTGCTGCAGTCGCACGGCATTCCCATCGTCTCGCAAAGCCTGTTTGGCATCGGTCACCGGCAAATCATTTTTGACGTGAGCAAGGGCGACGTCTGGTCGCACCAGGTGCGGCTTTCCGCACAAGAAGCACAGGCAGAGGACAAGCAGTTATGAAACGCATTAAGGTTCTGGTGGTCGACGATTCGGCCGTGGTTCGCCAGGTGGTCACGGCGATGCTCGCTGAAGACCCCGAGATCGAAGTCATTGGGTCAGCTGCCGATCCGATTCTGGCGATGACGCGCATGCAGACGCAGTGGCCCGATGTGATCGTGCTCGACATCGAGATGCCGCGCATGGACGGCATCACCTTCCTGAAAAAAATCATGCTCGAGCGCCCCACGCCGGTGGTGATCTGCTCGACGCTGGCCGAAGCAGGCACCAAGTCGTCGATGGCCGCGCTGGCCGCCGGGGCGGTGTCGATCATCACCAAGCCCAAGATCGGGCTCAAACAATTTCTGACCGACGCCTCGGACGATATGGTGTCGGTGGTGAAGGCGGCGGCGCGCGCCAATGTGCGCAAGCTGCTGGTGGTCGAAAAGCACAATGCCGACGTGATGCTGCCCGCCGTGGAGGGGCGCAGTGCCATGCTGCAAACCACCGAGCGCGTGGTGGCGCTGGGCACATCCACCGGCGGAACGCAGGCACTCGAAGTGGTGCTGCGGGCCTTGCCCCGGGTCTGCCCGGGCATCGTGATCGTGCAGCACATGCCGGAAAAATTTACCGCCGAATTTGCCAACCGGCTCAACGGCCTGTGCCAGATCACGGTGAAGGAAGCGCAGAACAACGACCGCGTGGTGCCCGGCCAGGCGCTGATCGCCCCCGGGGGCAAGCACATGATGCTGCGGCGCAACGGCGCGCAGTACCACGTGGAAGTGGTGGACGGCCCGCTGGTCAACCGGCACCGGCCTTCGGTGGACGTGCTGTTTCGCTCGGTGGCCAAGTGCGCAGGTGCCAACGCGCTGGGCGTGATCATGACCGGCATGGGCGACGACGGTGCAGTGGGCCTGCTGGAGATGCGCAAGGCCGGTGCCATGACGGTGGGCCAGGACGAAGAAAGTTGCGTGGTCTACGGCATGCCCAAGGAAGCCGTCAAGCGCGGTGCCGTGGCCAAGACCGTGCCACTGGGCG
>CAIPBW010000426.1 GCA_903863395.1 uncultured beta proteobacterium | reverse complement strand
GGAGTCATGGATCGCCACGGCCTGACGGCCTCGCGATGACGCGGTGAAGATGCACCCTCGCGAGGATGAAGGGCCGTCACTGCGAGGAGCGAAGCGACGTGGCAGTCCATGCACCCGGAAGTCATGGATCGCCACGGCCTGACGGCCTCGCGATGACGCGGTGAAGATGCACCCTCGCGAGGATGAAAGGCCGTCACTGCGAGGAGCGAAGCGACGCGGCAGTCCATGCACCCGGAAGTCATGGATTGCTTCACTTCGCTCGCAATGACTGAGAGAAGGGTCGCACTGACGGGGCTGGGGCCTGGAGTCATCAATTGATCTCAATGGACCCAATAGGCGTCAGGTCCTTGCCTTGCAGGCCGGGAAAGTCGGCGCCGTATCGGGTGACACGGAAGACCGCGTTCATGTACTGGTCGGTGCGCACCGGATCGGTGGGGACCGTGCTGCCCTGTGCCAGCGGCGTAGTGGTGACCGGGTTGACGTAGCGCCAGACGGTTTCGCCTGCCGAGGTGACTTCAAACAGGTTGCCCTTGACGCCTTCGGTAATCAGCGTGTTGCCATTGGGCAGGCGCTGCGCGCCCGAAATCTCGGCGGAGTAAAAGCTCGTTGGCGGGCTGGCGGTATAGGTCCAGGTCGCGCTGGTCGGGCCATAGGCGGCACCGCTGGCAATGCTGTAGTTGCCTGAAGCGTCCACGGGCGGAGCAATCTCGTCCACCGTGGAGTAGCCGCGGCCAATACCGTTGTTGTAGATCAGGATATTGCCCGCGCCGGCAAGCCCGGGCTCGATCCAGTGCGTGTGGTGCTGCTGGTAGAGCTTGCGTTCGGCGGTCGTGCCACGGTCGTACTGCTGCGCCCAACCCCAGCGGTACAAGATGTCGCCGCCCTTGCCGCGCGCACCCCCTGCGTGGCTGGCAGACTGCGCGGTGGTGGTGGAGTGGTCGATCACAAACAGTTCGCTGTTGCCCCGGATGCTGAGCATGACCTGATCAAACTGCGCGTTGTAGTCGATGCCGTTGACGTGGTTCCAGAACTGCTGGATCTTGTTGCTGCCGATGCCATTGGAATCAATCAGTTCCGGGTGGTTGGCCACCACGCCGTAGTTGCTCTTGGTGGCGTCAAAGTCCTGAATCATGTGGTCCCAGATATGCCACTCCCAAACCACCGTCCCGGTGGTGGTGCCCGTGGGCTTCACCTCCACCAGATAGTCCGGCAGCATATAGCCCTGTGTGGAGATGCTGGCATCAAGCAGGGCGGGGTTGAATCCGGCAGCAAGCACTTCGGCATAGGTCTTCTTTTCGCTTGCCAGTATCAGCACATTGCCATTGGGCAGCACCTTGAAATCGTGGTGGGCGATGTAAGTGGAACTGTAGTAGTTGAAGCCCCACACCAGGTTGCCACTCCAGTCGTACTCTTCAATGCGCCCGCCCTCGCCGCCACCGGTGGAGGGGCCCACGCCCTGCATCGCGCTGGCACGGATCATGTGGCCGTTTTCCAGCAGATACGACGAGCGCCCCGGCTCGCCTGTGCTGGTCCACTTGTGCACGTACTGCCCCGCGTTGTTGAGCAGGTAGGTCGCGGTGCTGTGCAGGGGCGACATCAGGGTGTAGCCCGCGTAGGCCTTGCTGGTGTTGTTGAGCATCAGGCCGATCGTTCGGGTGACTGGTGCCACACTGCTGCGGTCGGGGCGCATCACGCGAAAGCCTACCTGCAGCCAGTCGGCGTCGTTGTTGCCCTTGACCAGCGGACCACCCAGCGACCACGATGGGTCACGGTTGGACACCCGGCTAAAGCCCAGGAACTGCTGGCCGCCGCCGTTCCACCAGGTGCCCCCGCGCATGGCGCGCCAGGGCAGGTTGTCCTGCATGATGTCGCCACTGGTCGGGCCGGGTGGATCAACCGTGATGTTGTTGGTAACGCAGTACTGGTAGTAGGTGTTGCCGTACCAGTCGTTCACCCATTGCCACACGTTGCCGGCCATGTCGGTCAGGCCAAAACCGTTGGTGGCGTCGCGCGTCTGGTAGCTGGCGTCGGCTGCGGGCCAGTTATAGGCAGCCTTCAGGCGCAGCGACCCGTTGTAAAAGCCCACCGGCGTGGTGTGCGGAAGGTCGGCCGCTTCCCAGGGGTCGCCCGAGCCTTCCCAGTTGGACAGTCGGCCATCGGCGTTGGTGTCGTTGCCCCAGGGGAACTGGTAGTAGGTGCTGGCGGCCTGTTGGCCGCGCGCGGCATATTCCCACTCAGCCTCGGTGGGCAGGCGGTAGCTGTTTTTGTTGAGGTCGCAGACGCCGGTGGCCAGGTCGTAGCACGCGCTGTAGCCATCACGCACGCTGGCCCAGTTGGCATAAGCCGCAGCGCCAAACCAGCGCACGCCGGTGACCGGGTGCAACTCGCGCCCGCTGCGCACGCTGAAACTGCCGCTGGCGTAGCTGATGGTCGAAAGCGGCACCGCCGTGGTGGTGTAGAAAAAGATGTTGCTGCCGCCCACCGCGTACACCACGCCGGAGCGCACCTCGATCAGGCCACTCTTGAGGGCGGCATTGAGGTAGGCCGCGTATTCGGTGTTGGTGACAAGTGTGGTTGCCATGTAGAACGGCGAGATGGTCACGTTGTGCAGCGGAATTTCGTCGCTGGGATGCGCTGGATCGACAAAGTTGAAGTGGTCGCCCATGGAAAAGGTTCCACCGGGGATGTGGACGAACACTGGCGTAAACGTGGTGGGTGTGGACGAAGCGCTTGCAACCACGCTGACCGTGACCGCGCTGCTGGCCTTGCCGTCGCTCACGCTCAGGCTGGCGACATAGGTTCCGGCCACATCAGCGGTAAACGTCGGCTTGATCGCGGCAGAGGCCGACAGGGTGGCTGCACTGCCAGAAGGTGGCGTCAGGGTCCAGGTGTAAGTCAGTGCGTCGCCGTTGGCGTCGCTGCTGGCGCTGGCGTCGAGCGTCACCAGCGCCTTGACCGCCACGCTCTGGTCACTACCGGCATTGGCAACCGGAGCCGTGTTGGTGACTACGCTGCCACCACCACTGCTACTACTGCTTGCGCCGCCACCACAGGCGGCAACGAGAACGACGCTCAGGAATAGTGCTGAAAGTTGGAGGGTTCGCATAGCGTGGTGCTTGTAGCCGGTTTCAAGGTTCAAAGAACAAGGGTGATGTGACAGCATCGGAAATATAGGGTGCCACCTGCGCATCGGTCAGCACTGCCGAGTAGAGGAACGGCGTGGTTGCCAGCGAGAAGTCGAACGCGGTGCCGTCAGCGTACTTGCCCGACATCATCGACTTGCGCAGGGCTGCGAGTTTGGTCTTTTGGTCGGCGCTCAGGGTGTTGTACACCTGGAAAAAAGTGCTTGCGTAGGCGTAGTTGTTGGCACCGTCGAGTTCGCCATAGGTGGCCGAGAGCGCAAGCACCTGGGTCTGGACCGCTGCAGCCGAAGTGGTCGCATCCAGCAGGGTGCGCAGCAGCTTGGCGATCTGGGTGCGGGTCGAGACAATTGCGCTCAGGTTGTCCTTTTGCGTGGCCACCAGGCTGTACATGGTGCTGGCCTGGGCGCTGCTGACATAGCCCTTAGAGGCGTCGATCAGCGCCGCGCCTGCGGTGGCTGTCATCTGCTCGTCGATGCTGTAGCCTTCGTGGCCCACCGCAGGCGCATCCTTGATGTAGAAGCCGCCGTAGTAGGTGCCGTGGCGCTCGGGGCAGAAGTAGATGTCGGCTTCCAGCGATCCGGCGTACCAGCTATAGATGTCGCTGGCGTAGGTCATCACCGCGACCTTGGAGCCCTGGGCCAGGCCCGCCATCTTGGCGCTGATCTGGGCGTCGGTAATGTCTGGCCAGGAACTCCAGCCCTTGCCCTTCATCGCCGTGAGATAGGCCTTTTGGGTTGCGTCCAGCGAGTTGATCACGCCCGCGTACAGCACGGCGCGGTCGAAGCTGATCTGGCCGTCAATCAGGTAGAGCTCGCGCGAGGCTTTCTTGACCGCATTGAGATTGAGCCCGGTCGAGCCCGAAGGAATGTTGCCGTCGATCAGGCGGCGAAACGCCTGCATCAGCGGGTAGCGCTGGTAGCCGTACTGGTCCACCTGCGTTTGCTGCGCGGCAGCCAGTGCCGAGAGCTTGGCCAACTGGCTGTCACTCAGGATGTAGATCACGTTGTTGGCCACGCGCGTGAGAAAGCTGGTGTTGTGGCCCATGTTGTCGGGGTCGTTGTCGCGCAGGTACTGAAAGCCGGTGTAGTCGGCCACCTTGCCCGGCGGGTAGAACGACTGCGCAGCCAGATTGCCGGTCATCAGCGCCAGCCCCGAAAACGCCATGGTCGTTCCCTGCGCACCGTCGGAAATGGTCTGCGCCATGTTGAACTGGGCAGGCGCTGCGGGTGCCGCATCCGCCGGCGTTTGCGAATTGCGGTTGCTGTTGCCTGAGCTGGAATTTGCACCCCCGCCACCGCATCCACCCAAGAGTGCGGCCATCAGTGCCAGTGCGATCAGTTGCATCAAGACTTTCATGATTCTTCCTCCCTGTAACTCCGCGCCGTCGTGAAGTGCGGCACACCATGGGAAGAATCGTAGCCAGCAAGCAGCAAGATAAATGACATCTTCGTCATTGAAGCTGCAACTACTCATTGAACCCATGACTCGTCACTGCGAGGAGCAAAGCGACGCGGCAGTCCATGCAGGCACAAAGTCATGGATCGCCACGGCCTGACGGCGATGACAACAGCCGCGTCTTGACTCCCGAAACCATCAATCCATTGGCAGCACCAGTTGCAACTGAATCTGGTCGTCGGGGCTGGGCAGGAGCTTGAGGGTGCCGTGGTGTGCGCGGGCGATTTCCAGGGCCAGGCTCAGGCCCAGTCCGCTGCCTTCGGTAGAGCGGTTGCGCGCCGCATCGCCCCGGTAGAAGCGCTCAAACAAGCGTGCACGTTCCGCCGCCGCAACCGGTCGGCTGGAGTTGGCAAACACCACCTCGATCGCATGGGCGCTGCGCTGCGCACGCACGTCGATGAAGCCGCCCACGGTGCAGTAGCGCACACAGTTGCCGATCAGGTTGTTGAGCAGTTGGCGCAGCAGCACGGCGTCGGCGCGCAGGGTCAATCCGCTGGCGATGGAAAAGCGCAGCGTGCGCTCTTGCACCAGCATCTGCGCGTCGGCCACCAAGTCTTGCAGCGTTGCGCTCAGGTCAACCTGCTCCAGACTCAGTTCGAGCTTGCCCGCATCCGCCTGCGACAGCAGCAGCAGCTTGCGCGTGATGGCCGACAAGCGGCCCACCTCGTCAAGCAGTTCGGACAGATCATCCTGCGCCTCTTCGCTGAGCGCGCGCCTGCGCGCCTGCTCCAACCGTCCGCGCAGAATGGTCAAGGGCGTTTTTAGCTCGTGCGCCGCGTCGGCCGAAAAGCGCGAAGCCTGCAAGAAGCTGCGCTCCAGCCGGTCGAGCATTCGGTTGTAGGCGTCGATCAATTCC
>CAIPBW010000425.1 GCA_903863395.1 uncultured beta proteobacterium | reverse complement strand
GCTGCGCCAGTGTTCTTCGTTGCGCCGCATCACTTGCGCAATCGAGATCTCCTCGCGTGCGGCGATTTGCAGCAACTCGTTGGCGCTGTGAAACGCCAGTGGCAGCACGGTGGCATCGGGCGCAATTTGCTTGTGGCGGCTGCCGTCGGCGGCCACCTCGTCGCTGACGATAAAGCCCCCGCCCACCGAGTAGAAGGTGCGGTTGGCAAGCTCGGTGCCGTGCGCATCGAACGCGGCAAAGCGCATGCCATTGGTGTGAAACGGCAGCCGCTCGGCGCGCATGAACAGCAGATCGTCGGCCTCGATAAAATTGATTTCCTGCAGCCCCAGCAGAGCGATGCGCTGCGCGGCGCGGATGTGCGCCAGCAGGGCGGGAATGGCCGGTACATCAACGCTGTCGGGTTGGTGGCCGCACAGGCCCAGCAGCACGGCAGTATCGCTGCCATGGCCCTTGCCGGTAGCGCCCAGCGAGCCATAGAGCCAGCAGCGCACACGCGCCACCCGCCCCAGAAGCGCGTGCTGCTGCAGCCGCAGCGCAAACTGCCGCGCCGCCCGCATCGGTCCCACCGTATGCGAACTGCTCGGCCCGATGCCGATCTTGAACAGGTCAAATACCGAAACAGCCATACCAACCTGCAGATATTACGTGGCCGCAGGCCGTGGCGATCCATGCAGGAATACCATCAGACATGGACTGCCGCGTCGCTTCGCTCCTCGCAGTGACGAAACCGTGGTTCATGGTTCGTTTGCTGTTTCGGCCACCCGAAACAGCAAGCGCGCAATGACGAGCAGAATTGTCATGATCCTAGGATGATTTATGGAAGCTTCAAAAGCAGCCGGGCCCACGCAAGCACGCTGCCCAACAGGGTTTGCAGCTCTTCACGCTGCAAGGACGAAGTGATCTCGTCGTCGTACCGAAACTCGACCGCGAAGGGATTAAGGCAACGCAATTCGTCCACTGACACGGGTAAGTCCATGTTGTGGTCCATCAAGGTTTGTCCCAAGGCAGCCAGGTCGTGTGTGCGTTGCACTTCTACGCCCTGCAGTGTGCACACGGCTTTGAGTGCCTTTTCGACCGCCTGTTGGGCGTGGAAACCCAGCGCTGCCATGGTGGCCTTGGGCAAGGGGCGCAGTAAATCGAATGTGTCGGCGTCCCTGCTTGCCAGGCGCAGCAGTCGGTGTGCTTCCTCAAGAGCGGGCGTCATGAAGCAGTCGTCCTTCCTTGGCCACCCGATGAGGCAAGGTGCCCGGCACCTGACTGCGCCGCGCATACTCCTCGCCCGACATCACCAACACATCGACACCGACCCCGATGGAACCAATGGCACGGTGCAGCTTGAGGTATTCGGCAGCCTTGTCTGGGACATCCTGCTCAATCACAAGCAAGTCCAGATCCGAGCGCGCATCCGCATCGCCGCGCGCGTAGGAGCCAAACAGCATCACACTCGCCGGGCTGCTTGCGGCACTTGCGGCGCGGCGTGCGGCGTCAAGAATGGCGAGGGGCGCAAGCATGGAGTTCTTGAATTTGTAAACAACGTTGGGATGCAATCATTCTATGCGCGAACGCTGCCTTCAACCTAAGCCGGCAGATGGACGCGCTCCACCGTCATCGCGAGGCCGCGCCCCACCATCATCGCGAGGCCGCACCCCTCGTCATCGCGAGGCCGCAGGCCGTGGCGATCCATGCAGGAATGCCTTCAGACATGGACTGCCGCGTCGCTTCGCTCCTCGCAGTGACGAAACCGTGGTTCATGGTCCGCTTGCAGTTTCGGCCGAAGAAACAGCGGGCGCGCTAGCCCGCCACCGGAACGCAGGAGCAGAACAGGTTGCGGTCGCCGTAGACGTTGTCCACGCGGCCCACTGGCGGCCAGTATTTCACCTGCTTGAGCGTGGCCAGCGGGAAGGCGCCGACTTCACGCGCGTAGGGCCGGTTCCACTCCGGTGCGAGCAGGCTCGCGGCGGTGTGCGGGGCGTGCTTGAGCGGGTTATTGTCCTGCGGCCAGGCACCTTGCTCGACCTGCGCCACTTCGCCGCGGATGGCGATCATGGCGTTGATGAAGCGGTCCAACTCGGCCAGGGTTTCGCTCTCGGTGGGCTCCACCATCAGCGTGTTGGGCACGGGGAAGGACAGCGTGGGCGCGTGAAAGCCATAGTCCATCAGGCGCTTGGCCACGTCCTCGGCCATCACGCCGCTGGACTCCTTGAGGCCACGCAGATCCAGAATGCACTCGTGCGCCACGTTGCCGTTGGCGCTGGCGTAGAGCGTGGGGTAGTAGTCCTTGAGCCGCGCGCTGATGTAGTTGGCAGCCAGAATGGCAGCCTCGGTGGCGTGCGTCAAGCCGTCGGGCCCCATCATGCGGCAGTACATCCAGCTAATCGGCAGTACCGCCGCGTTGCCCAACGGCGCGGCAGAAATGGCCCCCACGCTTGCCACTGCGTGTGCTGCGCTGCCCCCCGAGGGGGCGCTCGCATGCCCCGGCAGGAACGGCACCAGGTCGGCCACAACGCACACGGGCCCAACGCCCGGGCCGCCGCCGCCGTGCGGGATGCAGAAGGTCTTGTGCAGGTTGAGGTGGCTTACGTCGCCGCCAAATTCGCCGGGGGCGGCCACGCCCACCAGTGCGTTCATGTTGGCCCCGTCCACATAGACGCGCCCGCCGTGGCGGTGTACCAGGGCGCAGAGTTCCTTGACCGTGGTTTCAAATACGCCGTGCGTGCTGGGGTAGGTGATCATTACTGCGGCGAGGTTGGCCGCGTGCTGCTCGCACTTGGCTTGCAGGTCGGCCATGTCCACGTTGCCCGACGCGTCGCACGCGGTAACCACCACCTGCATGCCCACCATCATGGCGCTGGCCGGATTGGTGCCGTGCGCGCTGCTGGGGATCAGGCAGATGTTGCGGTGCGACTCGCCGCGCGAGGCGTGCCAGCCGCGAATGGCCAGCAGGCCCGCGTATTCGCCCTGGCTGCCCGCATTGGGCTGCAGACTGATGCCAGCGTACCCAGTGGCCTGGCACAGCCAGTCGCACAACTGGTCGTTGAGCAAGGTGTAGCCCGCGCGCTGGTCGGCAGGGCAAAACGGGTGGATGTCGGCAAACTCTGGCCAGGTGATGGGAATCATCTCGCTGGTGGCGTTGAGTTTCATGGTGCAACTGCCCAGCGGAATCATGCTGCGGTCCAGCGCCAGGTCTTTGTCCGAGAGCATGCGGATGTAGCGCAGCATGCCGGTCTCGGAGTGGTAGGTGTTGAACACCGGGTGCGCGAGGAAGGCCGAGCTGCGGCGCAGCGCGGCGGGCACGCTGCTCTGTACCGCTTCGGCCAGGGCGTTGAAGTCGGGCGCAACGGGCTTCTTCGTGGGGCACACGCTGGCTTGCGCGAAGATCGACCAGAGCAGTGCCACATCGCTGCGGCTGGTGGTCTCGTCCAGGCTCAGGCTCACCTCTTTGGCGCTGGCGCGGCGCAGGTTGATGCCCTGGCCCAGAGCGATGGCCATCAGCGCGTCGGCCTTGGGGGTCTGGATCGAGAGCGTGTCAAAGAAGGTCGCGTTGCCCAGCGTGTAGCCCAGGTCTTGCAGGCTGCGCGCCAGCACGCAGGTGTAGCGGTGCACGCGCTGCGCGATGCGTGTGAGCCCCTGCGGGCCGTGGTAGATGGCGTACATGCTCGCCACCACAGCGGGCAGAACCTGCGCCGTGCAGATGTTGGAGGTGGCCTTTTCGCGCCGGATGTGCTGCTCGCGCGTTTGCAGCGCCAGTCGGTAGGCCGGATTGCCGTGGGCGTCCACGCTCACGCCCACCAGTCGCCCGGGCATGGAGCGTTTGAAGTCATCGCGGCACGCCATATAGGCTGCGTGCGGACCGCCGTTGCACAGCGGCATGCCAAAGCGCTGGGTGGTGCCCACCACGATGTCGGCACCAAGTTCGCCCGGGGGCACCAGTACGGTAAGCGCCAGCAAATCGGCCGCCATGATGACAGCGCCGCCCTTGGCCTTGTAGCTGGCAATCCATTGGCGGTCATCGCGCACCACGCCGCTCACGCCAGGGTATTGCAGCAGCACGGCAAAGCTCTCGCCCTCAAGCGCCTGGGCACCAGTACAGGTGCGCACCTCGATGCCCAGCGGTTGGGCGCGGGTGCGGATCACTTCAAGCGTTTGCGGCAGCACCTGGTCGTCCACATAGAACACGTTGCTGGCCACCTTGACCGAGCGCCGCGCCAGCGTCATGGCCTCGGCGGCGGCGGTGGCTTCGTCGAGCATGGATGCGTTGGCAATCGGCATGGCGGTGAGGTCGCAGACCATGGTCTGGAAGTTGACCAGCGCCTCCATGCGGCCTTGCGAAATTTCGGCCTGGTAGGGCGTGTAGGCGGTGTACCAGGCCGGGTTCTCCAGAATGTTGCGCAGGATCACGCCGGGCGTGTGGGTGCCGTAATAGCCCTGCCCGATCACGCTCTTGAGGATTTTGTTCTTGCCAGCGAGTGCCTTCAATTCGGCCAGCGCCGCAGCTTCGGTGATAGCTGCCGGAATGTGCATCGGGTTCTTGCGCGCGATCGAGCGCGGCACGATGCCAGCGATCAGTTCGGCGCGCGAGGCGGCACCGACGGCCTGCAGCATGCGCTGTTCGTCTGCCGCGCTGATGCCGATGTGGCGCGCGATGAACTCGCTGGTGTTTTCCAGCGCACAAAGGGTGGGGGACGAGGACATGGAAACTTCCTTGGGTTGGAGACGGTTCAGGGCGGCGCGGCGCTTGCGCGCACGCGCCCTTTGCGGCAAATCGGCTTGATCAGGCGTTGGCGGAAAACGCGCTGTAGCTGGTGTCGTCCATCAGGGCATCAAGTTCAGCCGGGTTGCTGAGCTTGACCTTGAAGAACCAGCCTGCGCCCAGCGGGTCGGAGTTGGCCAGGGCGGGGTCGGCGCGCAGGGCTTCGTTGACTTCGGTGATCGTGCCCGACACCGGCATGTACACATCGGCGGCGGCCTTGACCGACTCCACCACGCCCGCTGCGTCCTTGGCGGCCAGGGTCTTGCCGACTTCGGGCAGATCGACAAACACCACGTCGCCCAGTGCGTCCTGGGCGTGGTGGGTAATGCCCACGGTGGCGACGCCGGCTTCCACTTTGAGCCATTCGTGGTCGGGGGTGTATTTGATGGTCATGGGGTTCTCCAAAAAAATAGTGCGAAAAGAAAGGGGTGAGGAAAAATGGATCAGCCGCGGAAATAGCGGTTGGGAACAAACGGCATGGCGCTCACCACCATGGGCACGGGCTTGCCGCGCACGATGGCGTTGATCTGCGTGCCCAGCGCGGCGTGCTCGGCGCTGACGTAGCCCATGGCGACGCATTGGTTGATGGTGGGGCCAAGCAGGCCGCTGGTGACTTCGCCGATGGGTTGGCCCGCTGCGTCCTGCAGTGGCGTGTGCTCGCGCACCGGAATGCGCTCCAGCGCCACCAGGCCCACGCGCTTGCGCGTGCCCGGTGCGGCGCCGGCGGCGATCGCGGCCAGAATCTTGTCGGCCCCTGGAAAGCCGCCCGCGCGTGCGCCACCGGTGCGGCGAACTTTTTGCATGGCCCACAGCAAGTTGGCTTCGACCGGGTTGGTGTGGGTGTCGATGTCGTTGCCGTACAGGCACAGGCCAGCTTCCAGGCGCAGCGAGTTGCGCGCGCCCAAGCCGATGGGTTTGACCTCGGGCTGCGCCAGCAGGGCGCGCGCCAGCGCCTCGGCGCGCGCGGCATGGACCGAGATCTCGAACCCGTCTTCGCCGGTGTAGCCGCTGCGCGTGAGGAATACGTCGATCTGCTCGCTACCCGTGTTGACGCAGAAGTTGCCGCCGCTCATGAACACCAGCTTTTCCACGCCGGGTGCCAGGCGCGACAGGGCCGTTACCGCCTGCGGACCCTGCAGCGCCAGCAGCGCCATTTCGGGCATGGGAATGACCTGGCAGCGCCGGCCGATCTTGGCCTGGATGTGGGCAATGTCGCCGACCTTGCAGGCACCGTTGACCACCACAAAAATCTCTTCATTGCCTTTGTTGAAGAACATCAGGTCGTCAATGATGGTGCCTTCTTCGGTCAACAACAGACCGTAGCGCTGCTTGCCTACGGGCAGGTCGATCACGTCCACCGGGATCAGGGATTCGAGGGCGGCGGCGGCGTCCGGGCCCACCAGTCGCAACTGGCCCATGTGCGAGACGTCAAACAGACCGGCCGCGTTGCGTGTGTGGTGGTGTTCGGCCATCAGGCCGCTGGGGTACTGCACCGGCATGGAGTAGCCGGCAAACGGCACCATGCGTGCGCCCAGCTCAATGTGCAGGGCGTTCAGGGGAGTGGCTAAAAGGGGTTGGTCAGAGGCGGACAAGGCGTTCTCCAGGTGGGGCATTTCATATCCATGGCCGCACCGTGTGGTGCCTGCCCTGGGCTGCCCCCGCTGTCCGCTTTACCTGAGAGATTCGCCATGCCGACTGCTGCGCCGGGTCCGGGTTGCTCCTTCGGTGGGTTGCATCGCATGCAACCTCTCTCCAGTGGGGAGTCGCTGGTGGCTTGCGCCTTGCCAACGGGTGTCAGTCCTTTTGCCTGAGCGTTCGCAACCGCTGCAATCAGCCGTCTTGCGCCTTCGGCGGCCCGCCTCGCGGCGGGCTCTCTCCTGACTGGGTGGATTCTAAACCAGTGGCAAAGGACGGTTGACAGCGTGTGGGTCCAATGCAGTGGTCAGCGACGCTTGCCGTAGCGGATATGGGAGCCGCTTACACTTGGGCTCGGCCCATCGCGGTGGCGCAGCAGCGCTGCAGACGGTGGCTTTGCTGCCATGTTCTGAGAGCGAGCCACGCACATGAAGATCGAAGTACCTGAGCAAAAAAAACTGATCCACACCACGGTCATCCAGATTCGTTGGGGCGACATGGACGCCATGGGGCACGTCAACAACACGCTGTACTTTCGCTACATGGAGGCGGCGCGCATCCAGATGCTCGATGAGATCGGCTACGGCGTGAACCCCGATGGAGAGGGCTTTGTGATCGCCAATGCCTTCTGCAATTTCATCCGGCAACTGGAGTATCCGGGCGACGTGATCGTGAAAAGTTATGTGGGTGCGGTTGGGCGCTCGTCGTTCGATACCTACCATGAATTGCTGCGCACCGATACGGGAGAGATGGTTCACGCCAACGGAGGTGCTACCGTGGTGTGGCTGGACTTTCGGGCACAAAAAACCGCGCCCATGCCTGAGAGCCTGCGCCAGTGGCTTACCAGCCCTTAGCGGTAGAACAGGGTCGGCAGCCACATCGTCAGTGGCGGCCACAGTGAGGCAATCAACAGGTCGAACAGCGCTACGATCACCAGCGGCATGACCGAGCGTGAAATCTGGCCCAAGGTCACACCGGCAATGCCGCAACTCACAAACAGGCAAATGCCCACCGGCGGCGTGAGCATGCCAATGGCCAGGTTGACCACCACCAGCACGCCAAACTGCACCGGGTCTACCTGCATCTGTGGGGTCAGCAGGGCCAGTACCGGCACCAGCAGCAGCAGGGCAGCCGTGGTTTCCATGACGCAGCCCACAATCAACAGCAGCCCCATCACCAGCAGCAGCAATCCGGTGGGGGGTAGAGAGAGCGAGTTGACAAATACGTCAAGCAAGCGCGCGCCTTGCTGCATGGCAATCAGCCAGCCAAAAATCTTGGCCATGGCGATGATGAACAGAATGCCACCAGCGGCGATTTGGGAGCGAACAATCAGCCCCGGCAGGTCTTTCCAGCCAAGCTCGCGGTTGATCACCGTGCCCACCAGCAGTGCATAAAAAACGGCCAGCGCTGCCGCTTCGGTGACGGTGACAATGCCCGAGAGAATGCCGCCGAGCACCACCACCGGCGCCCCCAGCGACCAGAACGCTGCCCGGCCGGTGGAGGCCACATTGCTCCAGGCAAAGGGCGCTCGCTCGCCGTAGCCATTGCGCCACGATACCCACACCGCCACGGTCAGAAACGACAGACCCAGCAGCACGCCCACCAGCATGCCGCCGGCAAACAACTGCGAGGTCGAGATATTGGTCATGAACCCGAAAATCACCATCGGAATCGATGGCGGGATGATGATGCCGATGGAGCCGCCAGCAGCCACCACCGCTGCTGCAAATGCGGGCGGGTAGCCCTGGCGGATCATGGCCGGAATTACCACCGCGCCAATGGCCGCCGTGTCGGCCGCAGCCGAGCCGGAAATGCCGGCAATGATCATCGACGCCACAATTGCCGCCGCAGCCAGGCCGCCCGGGGCCCAGCCCACCAGGCTGTTGCAAAAATCAATCAAGCGGCGCGAGATGCCGCCCACTTCCATGATGGATCCGGCGATCATGAACAGCGGCACGGCCAGCAGGTCGAACGAATCCACACCGGAAAACAATTGCTGCACCACGGTTTGCCCGAGTGCGGCCAGACTGACCGTTTCGGGGAACACGCCTGGGCTGACGATCAGGCCGATGGCGGGAAGACCAATGGACAGGGCAATCGGCAGGCCCAGTGCCATCAGCAGGAACATCAAGCCAAAAGCCAGGACGATGATCATGGCGCGCTGGCCCGAGCCTTGGTCATGTCGGCCAGGATGTGCAGCAGGAAGATCAGGCCCGACAGGGGCACGACCGAAATCGGCAGCGACATCGGCATCTGCACTGCGGTAGATGTCTGGCTCCAGGCGTTCACGGTGTAGATGACTCCAAACCAGGTGATCAGGCCAAAGCAGGCCAGGGTGAGCAGCTGCAACCCGCGCACGATGATCTGCTCCACCAGCAACCCAAAGCGCGCGCCAAAACCGGCCAGCCCGATGAAGTGGGCGCGCTTGTAGGCCACCGTGGCACCCAGGAAGGTGGTTGCCACCAGCAGGTAGCGCCCCACTTCTTCGGACCAGCTCAGCGACTCACCCATGTAGCGCGCCACCACCTGGGCAAACAGGATCACCGAGATGGCAACCCCCGCCACCAACAACAAGGCTTCAACCCAGGTGTTGACGCGCTCGCTGGTGGATGCCAGGTGTTTGCCCAGACTCATGGTGCTGCGGACGTTCAGGTGCTACTTGACGGTTTTGCGAATGTCGTCAACTATTCTTTTGCTGTCGCCACCAAGCGCGGCATAGACCGACTCGGTCTTGGCACGAAACGCTGCCAGATCGGGGTTTTCCACCACTTCCATGCCAGCGGCCTTCAGCCCCGCGAGTTGACTGGCTTCGTTGTCGCGCACATGGCGACGGCCAAAGGCCGAGGCGGTGGCGGCGGCGTCCATGAAGGCCTTGCGGTCAGCCGCAGGCAGCTTGTCCATAAAGGCCTTGCTGCCCACAAACACCAGCGCCGAATAGACGTGGCGCGTGATCGAGAGGTATTTCTGACCGGCTTCGTTGAGCTTGCCCGCAGCAATCACGGAGATCGGGTTTTCCTGACCGTCGAGCACGCCTTGTTGCAGTTGCGTGGTGATCGGCCAGGCCATGGGTGTAGGGTTGGCACCAATGGCGCGCCAGATCGCCAGATGGGTGGGCGACTCCATGGTGCGGATCTTCAGGCCCTTGAGGTCATCGGGGCCGTTGACCGGGCGCTTGGAATTGGTCACGTTGCGAAAGCCGTTGTCCAGGAAGTGCATGCCCACCAGACCGGCCTTGTCAAAGCGCTTGAGCAAGTCCTGGCCGATGGGGCCATCGAGCACCTTGTCGGACGCTTCGTAGGACGAAAACAGGAACGGCATTTCCAGCGCCTTGATTTCGGGAACAAAAGCTTCCACCGGGCCGGTGGTGCACACGCTCATCTGCACCGTGCCAAGCTGCAACTGCTGCAGCACCTGGGTTTCGCTGCCCAGTGCGGCCGAGTGGTGCACGATCACGTCGTACTTGCCGGGCAGCGCCTTGTCAACTTCTTCCTTGAACTTTTGCGCTGCAATGGTGTGCACAAAGGTTGGGCCGGTAACGATGCCGATGTTGACCTTCTCGGCCGCCCAGGCCGAGCCGCCCAGCACGACACCAAAGCCACAGGCAATGCCTGCCAGAGTGCGTAAAACAGTTTTCATGGATGCTCCTCGGGATAGGTGATGGATTCCTGACCGACGGGCGTTGGACGCCAGCGGCCAGAGCGCCTCATCATAGCGTTGACCGTGCAAGGGTGAACCCGCAGACGCGGGTTGGGTCTCTACATGCCGGCGTAGTTGGGGCCGCCGCCGCCTTCGGGCGTGACCCAGACGATGTTTTGCGTTGGGTCTTTGATGTCGCAGGTTTTGCAATGCACGCAGTTGGCGGCGTTGATCTGCAATTTGTCGCTGCCGTCGTCGCTCTTGACAAACTCGTACACACCAGCCGGGCAGTAACGCGCTTCCAGACCGGCGTAGCGCGCCAGGTTGACGTTGACCGGAACCGAAGCGTCCTTGAGCGTGAGGTGCGCGGGCTGGTTTTCTTCGTGGTTGACGTTGCTGATGAACAGGCTGCCAAGCCGGTCGAAGGTGATCTTGCCATCGGGTTTGGGGTAGACGATGGGTTTGCACTCCGACGCCGGTTTGAGGTAGGCGTGGTCGGGTTTGTTGCGGTGCAGGGTCCAGGGCATGCGTCCCCGCAGTCCGAACTGCTCGAACCCATTGGCCAGCGTCGCCACGATCAGGCCCCACTTGAACCAGAACTTGAAATTGCGCGACTTGTTCAACTCCGCGTGCAGCCAGCTTTCGTCAAAGGCTTGCGGGTACGCCGTCAGTTCGTCGTGCTGGCGTCCGGCCGTGATGGCTTGCACCGCCGCTTCTGCAGCGAGCATGCCGGTCTTCATGGCAGCGTGAATGCCCTTGATGCGGCTGACGTTCAGAAACCCCGCATCGCAGCCGACCAGGGCACCGCCCGGGAATACCGTCTTGGGCAGCGACAACAGGCCACCGGCCGTGATGGCGCGCGCGCCGTAGGCCAGGCGCTTGGCGGGCTTGAGGCCTTGCTCTTCGCCTTCGAGGTACCAGCGGATATTGGGGTGGGTTTTCCAGCGCTGGAATTCCTCAAACGGGCTCAGGTAGGGGTTGGAGTAGCCCAGACCGGTGATGAATCCCATGGCGATCTTGTTGTCTTCCAGGTGATAGAGGAATGCACCGCCATAGGTGTCGTTTTCCATCGGCCAGCCAGCCGAGTGCAGCACAAAGCCGGGCTGGTGGCGTGCCGGGTCGACTTCCCACAATTCCTTGATGCCGATGCCGTAGGTTTGCGGGTCTTTGCCAGCGTCGAGCGCGAACTTGGCAATCAACTGCTTGCCCAGGTGGCCGCGCGCGCCTTCGGCGAACAGGGTGTATTTGCCGAGCAACTCCATGCCGATCTGGAAGTTTTCGCCGGGCTCGCCGTCTTTGCCGATGCCCATGTTGCCGGTGGCCACACCCTTGACCGAGCCGTCGTCGTTGAACAGTACTTCGGCGGCGGCAAAGCCAGGGAATATCTCCACGCCCAGGCCCTCGGCCTGTTGCGCCAACCAGCGCACGACGTTGCCCAGGCTCACCACAAAGTTGCCGTGGTTTTGGGAGCACTCGGGCAGCAGGAAGTTGGGCGTGCGGTAGGACTTGCGTTCGCTGAAAAAACACATCGCGTCATCGGTGACGGGTTGGTTCAGCGGTGCGCCGAGTTCTTTCCAGTTGGGCAAGAGTTCGTTGAGCGCGCGTGGGTCCATGATCGCGCCCGAGAGGATGTGCGCGCCGGGCTCAGAACCCTTTTCCAGCACTACCACCGAAACTTCCTTGCCTGCTTCAGCGGCGAGTTGCTTGATGCGGATGGCAGCGCTTAGGCCGCCGGGCCCACCGCCGATTATCACCACGTCGTACTCCATTGCTTCACGGGGTCCAAACTGGGCCAGAATTTCCTCGTTGGTCATGGTGCGTCTCGCTTGATAATGGCAATTGATTCACGGCTGATTTTATTCGCTGCGAAACGCTGGCAGACTACTGTCTCAATTTATAAGTGAGGACTCTCCAAATGGCATATTCCATCGATCTCTCCGGCCGCGTGGCATTTATCACCGGTGCCTCCAGCGGCTTGGGGGCACAGTTTGCGCGCACTTTGGCCTCGGCCGGTGCAGCTGTGGTGCTGGCCAGCCGCCGCGTTGACAAGCTCAAGGAACTGCGCGCCATGATCGACGGCGAAGGCGGCGACGCGCATGTGATCGAGCTGGACGTAACCGATCAGGATTCGATCAAGTCGGCCGTCGCGCACGCCGAAACCGAGGTCGGCTCGATCGACATCCTGGTCAACAACTCGGGCGTGAGCACCACCCAGCGGTTGCAGGACGTTTCAATGAGTGATTACGACTTTGTCTTTGACACCAACGTCAAGGGCGCTTTCTTTGTGGCCCAGGAAGTGGGCAAGCGCATGCTGGCGCGGGCCAAGGGGGCGGCACCGGGCAGCTATACCGGCGGGCGCATCGTCAATGTGGCATCGATGGCGGGGCTGCGTGTGTTGCCGCAAATTGGCGTGTACTGCATGAGCAAGGCCGCTGTCATCCAGATGACCAAGGCGATGGCCTTGGAGTGGGGCAAGTACGGGATCAACGTCAATGCGCTGTGCCCCGGCTATATCGACACCGAGATCAACCACCGCCACTGGAAGACCGAGGCCGGTCAGAAACTGGTGCAAATGCTGCCGCGCAAGCGCGTGGGCCAACCCAAGGATCTGGATGTGCTGCTGGTGACGCTGTGCTCCGACCAAAGCCACTTCATCAACGGCGCAGTGATTGCCGCTGATGATGGCTTTGGGGTCTAAGACCTGAAGCTTTAGCGCGGTGCCAGGCGGATGGCACCGTCGAGGCGGATGACCTCGCCATTGAGCATGTCGTTCTCAATGATGTGAACCGCTAGCTTGGCGTAATCTTGCGGTGTACCCAGGCGCGAGGGGAAGGGCACCGACGCGGCCAGCGAGTCCTGCACTTCCTTGGGCATGCCAAACATCATGGGCGTGCCAAAGATGCCAGGGGCAATCGTCATGTTGCGGATGCCGTTGCGCGACAGGTCACGGGCGATGGGCAGGGTCATGCCGACAATGCCGCCCTTGGACGCGCTGTACGCTGCCTGGCCAATCTGGCCGTCATAGGCCGCTACCGAGGCGGTGGAAATCATCACGCCGCGCTCGCCGGTGGACTCGGGCGCGTTCTTGCACATGGCGTCAGCGGCCAGGCGGATCATGTTGAAGCTGCCCACCAGATTGACCGTGATGCACTTGCTAAACACTGCCAGCGAGTGGGCGCCATTCTTGCCAACGGTTTTTTCCGCCGGAGCAATGCCTGCGCAGTTGACCAGTCCCATGAGTTTGCCCAGCGACACCGCTTTGGCAACCACGGCCTGACCGTCTGCTTCCTGGCTGACGTCGCACTTGACGAAGGCACCGCCAATTTCCTTGGCAATGGCTTCACCCTTTTCAGCCTGCATGTCGGCAATGACCACAGTGGCGCCCTTGGCAGCAAGCATGCGTGCCGTGCCTTCGCCCAATCCTGATGCGCCGCCCGTAACAATGAATACCTTGCCTGCAATTTCCATGGAAGACTCCTGTTGTGGATAAGTGGGGTTTACGTTTACGTCAACGTCAATTATGGCGCACGCATCGCACTCGACCGTAGCCAGCAGTTGATCGAAGGATTGCTGCTATACTTCGCGCTCTCGAACATCCTTAGGCGCGTAGCTCAGCTGGTTAGAGCACCACCTTGACATGGTGGGGGTCGTTGGTTCGAGTCCAATCGCGCCTACCAAGAATCCAAGCCTCGCATTTGTTGCAAGTCAACGTATGTGGGGCTTTTTCTTGGGTACTAGGGTAAACCAGCGTCGCGCTGGTTCGGCGGATGTCTAGAATGTGTTGCAGTGCAATACAAGCGGGCCCGATCGCGGTGCCCAGGTCGCCCACCATGAAAATGCCTCCACCCCGAGAAAAAAAGAGCAAGCAACGGGTCATCAAGAAGTATCCCAATCGGCGCCTCTACGACACCGAAACCTCCAGCTACGTGACACTCTCCGAGATCAGGCAACTGGTCATGGACCGTAAGCCCTGTGTGGTGTTGGACGCCAAAACCGGTGAAGACCTGACGCGCAGCATCCTGCTGCAAATCATTCTGGAAGAAGAGGCGGGTGGGTCGCCAATGTTCACCACCGAGGTTTTGGCCAACGTGATCCGTTTTTATGGCCACGCGATGCAGGGGTTGATGGGCGGGTATCTGGAGAAGAACATCCAGTCGCTGGTCGATATCCAGACCAAGTTTGGCGAGCAGGCGAGCGGGTTTACGCCCGAAATGTGGGCCAAGTACCTCAACCTTCCGGCGATGCAGGGCATGACCGCCAACCCTATGTTGCAGCAGTTGCAGGAGCAAATGCAAAAGCAGGCAGATCAGTTTTTGGGCACGTTTGGCATCAAGCGCTGAGTTGCAGGAGCAGACCTTGCTCCTTGCTGAGACAATTGGCGCATGAGCGAAATTGTTTCCCCTACAGCACAGGCCCCGAAGATTGGATTTGTCAGCCTGGGTTGCCCCAAAGCCTTGACCGACTCGGAGTTGATCCTCACGCAACTCAGCGCCGAGGGCTACCAGACGGTCAAGTCGTTTCAGGGTGCCGATTTGGTGATCGTCAATACCTGCGGATTCATTGACGACGCCGTCAAGGAGAGTCTGGACACCATTGGCGAAGCCCTGGCCGAGAACGGACGTGTGATCGTGACGGGCTGCCTGGGTGCGCGC
>CAIPBW010000424.1 GCA_903863395.1 uncultured beta proteobacterium | reverse complement strand
TTGCAGGCCCTGGAATACGTCCACCTGGTAGAGCAGCGTGGGGTCTTGCACGATCAGCACGTCGGGCGCGAGAATGGGCTCGCGCAAGCGGATCTCGCGGTCATCGATGCGGCAAAACGCCACCACCGGTGCACCGGTTCGTTCCGAACCGAAGCTGGGAAAAGCCTGCGCGTGGCGGCCTTGCTCAAAGGCGGCGATCGAGAGCATTTCTGCTGCCGTGACCACGCCTTGGCCCCCGCGTCCATGTATCCGTATTTGCAGCATTGAATGCCTCCTTCTTCTTGTGACGATGGCGCGATTCTTCGCCTTCCATGCCCCAAAGTATTGATTTGGCTCAACCTGTGATCACAAGACGAATTGCGTTTTTGCATTATGAAATGCCAAGAAAGCCTCAAATACCCAGCCGTGCCAGCGCAGCCGCTACCATGGAGTCCCCATGGAAAACGTGCAAACCCTGAACGTCACCACCCCCGACGCACATCGGTTCGAGGCCAAGCTTTTTTGCCTGCCCGACGAGCGCGCGCCGGTAATGATCTTTCTCTCGGCGCTAGGCACCCCAGCGCGCGTGTACGGCCGCTTCGCGCGCGAGATGAACCTGCACGGCGTGCAGGTGTGCGCCCCCGACTGGCGCGGCATCGGCAGCAGTTCGGTGCGTGCCGGGCGCACCAGCGACTTTGGCTATCAGCACCTGATCGAACTGGATCTGGTGGCGCTGATTGCTGCCGTGCGCGAGCGGCTACCGCACGCGCCGCTCTGGCTGGGCGGCCATAGTCTGGGCGGCCAACTTGCACTGCTAGGCGCTGCGCGCGACCCCGACGGCATTGCCGGCGTGGTGCTGATTGCCAGTGGCAGCGTGCACCACCCCTGCTACAGCGGAAAGCTGCGCTGGGCAGTGCGCTCGCTTGCGTGGATGTCTTCCGTTACCGGGCCGCTGCTGGGCTATTTTCCGGGCGCTCGCGTGGGCTTTGGCGGGCGCGAAGCGGCCGGCCTGATGCGCGACTGGAGCCACGTGGCGCGCACCGGCGAGTACCGCATCGAGAAGTCTGCCGTGGTGTACGAGCAGCGCATGCGCGCGCTCAAGCTTCCCATCCTGGCGCTGAGCTTTGCCGCCGACTACTGGTCGCCCCACGCAGCGGCCCAGTCATTACTGAAGAAATTTAGCGCCAGTACCCCCGTGCACTGCCACTGGGACCACACCCGCACCGCTGGTGTGACGGTGGACCACTACAACTGGCTCAAGCAGCCGGCGCTGGTGGCCCCGGCCGTGGCGCGCTACATCCGCGACCTGCAGCCGCCACCTGCGTAGCGGGTCTGGCGTCAACCGTGACAGGCCACCCCAACAGGTTGCACAGCACACCGCCCCGATCAAATGCCTTGAACCGTCGCCACGCAATTGCGCCCTTGGCGCTTGGCAACGTAAACTGCGTCGTCCGCGAGCTTCAGCAAATCATCAAACGATGCCATGTGTTGCACGCGCTCGGCCACGCCCACACTCACACTGCCCTGCCAAACGCCTACGCCTGCCGACACGCAGAGTTCTGCCACTTCGCGGCGCAGCTTTTCTGCGGTGGTCATCGCGCCCGCCAATGATGTGTGGTCGCAGAGAATCAAAAATTCGTCCCCGCCCAGGCGGCAGACAATGTCGTCGTTGCGAACCGAGTTTCGCAGGCGGCGTGCCAACTGGCGCAGAACTTCATCGCCTGCTTCGTGACCATGACCGTCGTTGATGGCCTTGAATCCATCGGCGTCAATCACCATGCAAGCCAAGGGGTTGTTGTTTTTGAGTGCCTGTTGCCACAGTTGATCCAGACAACGCAAGGCATGACGGCGATTGGGCAAACCAGTGAGCACGTCTGTCAATGCCATGGTTTCGAGCTGATGGTTCAAATCGACAAGCTCACTGGTACGGTCGGCCACTCTGGCTTCGAGTGTCTGGTTGAGTTCCAGCAATGCCCGGTTGCTCTCCGAGACCTGATTGAACAGCGCAGACATGGACTGCAGCAGCATCTTGGTCGCCGGGTCCCGACCCTCATGGGTTGACAGATACGCAGCATGCTGCGACTTGCCTTGCTCGACGGCGGCAAGCAGCAGTGCCATGGCTTGATCGGTGCCCAGAATGTGATACGCCAGCCAGTTGGTCAAATACGCCAACAAACGCGTAGCGCCTTCGCGCTCACCGAACTCGGTTGCGTCGTGCATGCGTATCACGGCCTGCAGGAACTTGGCATGCTCCTCCTGGTGATGCTTGACATGGCGCCCATCGACGCCCCTGGCAAGCATCATCGCCTCTTCTTCCTGGAAGTGGCTTTTTGAATAGGCCGCAAGTTCGCCAAAAACGCGATCCTGCTCTTGCCGTGTGCTGGCGTCGGCTTGCATCAACACCTCACCAAAACGGTTCATGATGTTGACCAGTTCGTGGTGTTGTTCATCCACCTTCGTCACGCCAGTGACAAAGCATTGCTGCCATTGAAACGCATCCATTGCCTAATCCTTGCGAGAAACGGGTACCGCAACAGCATTATGGGTGTTGTTGTCATCGTTTGACTGAAGCGAGTCTCTGGCAACCTTGAGGTCAGGTAGGTCCCGTCAGCAATCAGGGGCTGCGCACCGTCTCCGTGAATCGCCTTCTCCAACGAAAGCTCTTATGTCCGATTTGATTCACGCGGCTTGCCTAGCGTTGTGATGCTGCCCCTTGGCTGCCGCGACGAGGTAAACGACTGGCTGGTAAATGTGAAGAATGGGGCACCGAGTTTCCCCGGTGCCCCAAGATTTCCGAAGTGCAAGGTTATTACTTGGCGGGTGCGTCAGCGGGCTTTGCAACCGCAGCCTTCTTGGCATGCACCTTTTTCGCCTTTGCTGGCGTTGAGGCAACGGCTGCGGGCGCCGGAGCTGCCACTGGCGTCACGGAGGTCGTGGCGGGTGCAGCAACTTTCGCCGGCGCAGCAGGAGCTTGCGCGAAGGACACGGCAGCCACGCCAGTCAACACGGTGGCAGCGATCAGGGTCTTGATATTCAACATGGTTAACTCACTCATAAAACGAAGATCGCAGTAGCTCCGACCCTCATAAGCGAGCCAGAAGTTCTTTCGGGCTTGCACCTAAAACGCCATGCATGTGCAGGCGTTGACGGCTTCACACTTGTTTACTTTGGGGCGCTGTGGCTGCTGCGCAATTCGCGCTTGAGCAATTTGCCGCTGGGGTTCTTGGGCAGTGTGTCGGCAAAAATCACACGCTTGGGACTTTTGAAGCCCGCCAAGTGGGTGCTGCAATACGCCATCACATCTTCCTCGCTCAGCACCTGGCCACTCTTGAGCACAATGACCGCTGTCACTGCTTCCACCCAGCGCGGGTCCGGCAAGCCGATGACGGCTACTTCACTGACCTGCGGCATACGGTAGATCATTTCTTCCACTTCGCGGCTGGCGACGTTCTCGCCGCCAGACTTGATCATGTCCTTCTTGCGGTCGACCACCGTGATAAAGCCTTCGGCGTCAATCGTTCCCAAGTCTCCGCTGTGAAACCAGTCGCCTTCAAACGCAGCGCGTGACTTCTCATCGTCATGAAAGTACCCCAGCATCAAATGCGGAGACCGATGCACGATCTCGCCTGTCTCCCCCACGCTGACGTCCTGCATATCGTCGTTTACGACGCGTGTTTCCACATTCAGCACAGCGCGGCCACAGGAACCGGGCTTGCGCAGTTGATCGTCGGGCCCAAGCATTGTCGCCAGTGGCGCAATTTCGGTCTGGCCGTAAAGGTTCCACAGCCGCACCTTGGGCAGTCGCGTGGTCAACTCCTTCAAGACCTCCACCGGCATGATGGACGCTCCGTAGTAGCCTTTGACCAGGCAAGCGATTCGGTCGGCATCAAAGGCCGACGAGCGCAGCAGCGCAATCCAAACAGTGGGCGGCGCAAAAAAACTGGTGACGTTGAATTTGTTAATGAGGTGCAGCAGGTTATCGGGCACGGGCTTTGCTGTGATCACACTGGTACTGCCAATGTAGATGCTGGGGCCAAAAAACACATCCAGTTGCGCGCAGTGGTACAGGGGCAGGGCGTGCAGGGTCAAGTCCTGCGCGTTGATTTCTGCATCCACAATGCAGCTAACGTATTGCCACAGCACCGCATCGTGGGTGAGCATCACGCCTTTAGGGCTTGACTCGGTTCCGCTGGTGTAAACGATCTGGAGCAGGTCTGAGCTGCCCGGACCCACCTCTGGCAGCGCCTCCTGGCAGGCTGCCAGATCGTCAAACCGATGCATGCCCGTTGAAGGCTCGCTGGGGTCTTCGGAAGGCAACCACACGAACTCCTTTACCTCGGTCTCAAGCGCGGCGGCGGCGCGTGCCAAGGCAGTCAGTTCGGTATCGGTGGCCAACGTGCGCGCACCGGCATGGCGCAGGATGTAGGCAACTTCCTGCGCCTTCAGCATGAAATTGATAGGCACCAGCACCGCCCCCAATCGCGCCAAGGCAAATCGCAGCGCGGCGAATCCGTGTGAATTGCGTGCCAGCACCGCGACCCGTTCTCCCTTGGCCACACCAATCTGTGACAGCCCCGCAGCAAAGCGGGAAACGAGCGCATCAAACTCGGCAAAAGTCCATTGCGTGTGACCGCAGATGATGGCCGTTTTGCCTGGCACACGCATTGCGGTGCGCCGAAGTGCATCACCCAAGGTTTGATTGCGGATGGCTGGGTTCATAAAGGGCTCGCTTTGGGAAGAGTGGATAGGAATCAAGCCCGCTGCGCCCAGCGCAGCTTGGCCGAAGTTGAGCGCGGGTTGGCGTGGCGCTCTTCAAACGAGGCGCGAATTGCGTCGGGTGCCACCTGCGCGTACACGCCCGCGCGCTGGCCGGTTTGAAACGCTTTCTTCACGCGCCGGTCTTCGCCCGAGTGGAAACTCAGAATCGCCACACGCCCTCCGGGCTTGAGGCACGCGGGTAAATCTTCCAACAGGCGATCGAGCACGCCAAACTCGTTGTTGACCTCGATGCGCAGCGCCTGAAAGGTGCGTTGCAGCGCCTTCTTCTTTTCCACCAGACGCTCGGCCTGCGCCATCTTGGGCGGGAGCGCGCGCTCGATGGTGGCGCGCACCAAGTCGGCCAGGGCGAATGTGGTTTCGAGGTACTGGCCCTGCAGGGCAGCAGCCAACTCTGCGGCAAAGGGCTCGTCGGCGTTGTCGGTCAACAGGTCCCGCAGGCGTGCGCGCGTGACCGATTGCAGCAGCGCGCTGGCAGAAATGCCGTTACCGGGGTCCAGCCGCAAGTCCAGCGGCCCGTCGGCGCGAAAGCTGAAGCCGCGCGCCGGGTTGTCGATCTGCATTGACGACACTCCCAGGTCCGCCAGCACAAAGTCAAAGCCGCCCATGGTCTGCGGCAGCAGCGTTGCAAGCTCCGAAAAATTGCGCTGCAGCGTTACCAACTGCGCTTCGTCAAAGCCCAGGGCGCGCAAGCGCTCTGTGGTGCGCGGCAGCTCAAACGGGTCCACGTCAATGCCCAGTAGTTTGCCGCCGGGCTGGATGCGCGCCAGCATGGCCTGCGCGTGGCCGCCAAAGCCCAGGGTGGCGTCCAGCCCGGTCTGGCCCGGTTGCGGATTGAGGATGGCAAGAATTTCGTCCACGCAAATCGAGCGGTGCATGCCCGCAGGCGTCTGGCCGCGCTGCATGACCTTGTTCACCTCGGCGCTGTGGCGCGCGGGGTCGAGCTCCTTGTACTTGTGCTCAAACTGGCGCGGGTGCGTGCCCGCGTAGCGCACCCGGCGTTTGTGGGGTGGATCGGCGTCGGTCATGGGCTAAGGCGCTCAGGCCGGGCGCGCAAATTGGCGCGCGGTGATTAACGCATTGCCCACGCCGCCCACGGCAATCACGGCAATGCCGAGCCAGGCCAGCGCGTCGGGCACGTGGTCAAAAAACAGCCAGCCCGAAAGCGTGGCAAAGGCGATTTGCATGTACAGGTAGGGCGTGAGCACGGGCGCCGGCGCGCGCATGTAAGCGCCAATGAGCATCAGATGGCCGAAGGTGCCCAAAAACCCGACCAGCACAAACCACGGCCAATGCGCCAGCAGCGCTGCCGTGTCCCAACTCGTGAGCACAATCGGGCACATGATCACGGTGCCCACCAGGCCGGTGTAGAAGTGCGTGGTGTAGGGATTCTCTTCACCGCTCAGGCGGCTGGTGAGCACCTGAAACCAGGCGTAGGTGGTCACCAGCACGGCAGGAAACACCAGCGCCCAGCCAAACACCTGGCCCCCGGGGCGAATCACCAGCAGCACGCCCAGCAGCCCCACGGCCGTGAGCAGCCAGCGCGCCAATGGCACATGGTTCTTCAGCACCCAGGCCGCCAGCGCCGTGGCCACCAGGGGCGAGAGCATCACCATCGCAGTGAACTCGCCCACCGGCAGGTACTGCAGGCCAAAGAAGGAACAGGCGCTGGTGATCAGAAGCAGCACGCCGCGCAGCGTCTGAAAGCGTGGATTGGGCGTGCGCAGCAACGCCCTGCCCTGCACCGGAAAGCGCAGCACAAACGTCACCACCGCCTGAAACAGATAGCGAAACCAGAGCAGCATCAGCACCGGTGCCAGCCGCGTGGCCACCTTGGTTGCCGTGTCAAGCGAGGCAAACGCCAGCGTGGTGAGCACGATCAGCAACAGCGCCGTGGCCTGGCGCGAGCGCCAGAAGGCAAGTGGAACGGCAGGCGAGATGGCTGAAGTGGGCATGCAAGAACGGGTGAGAAAGGCGCGGCAGATACGCAGTGGCTTCGACCATACCATGCAAGCCGCATACCCCCGTGTCGCTGAGGCGAATCAGTGTAGGTTCCAGCAGCACGATCTTATTGATCATTTCGAAATTGACGACACACGCGTTCGTAATCGCGAGGTCACCCCATGTCACAGCGAGGTCACCCCATGTCACAGCGAGGTCAGCCCATGTCACAGCGAGGTCAGCCCATGTCATCGCGAGCGAAGCGTGGCGATCCATGCCTTTCGGACTGCATGGACTGCCGCGTCGCTTCGCTCCTCGCAGTGACAGTTTCTTGTCATCGCGACGCCACACTCCCACCTCGTCATCGCGAGGCCGAAGGCCGTGGCGATCCATGACTTCATGCCTGCATGGACTGCCGCGTCGCTTCGCTCCTCGCAGTGACGGGTTATCGGCTCATTTGCAGTTTCGGCTCCGAAACAGGTCACTCGCAATCACGTGCTGGATTGACATGATGTGTGCCTGCTTCAATTGCGTGTCTCGGCCTTTGACCGCCTCACAGCCAGCGGGGCCAGTCCAACTGCTGAAACCAAAAACTATGGCACATTAGCCGCGATGTTTGACCGACTTCTTCGCACCGTGCCTGCCCTGTGGTGGCTGGTGTTGCTGCTTCTGAGCGCGCTGCTGGCTGCGGTGCTCACGCAGTTGCGGCTTCCGGCCGGGGTGCTGATTGCCTGCATGGTTGCGGGCATTGTGCTGTCCACGCGCGAAATCAAACTCAGCATTGCGCCCTGGCTTTTTGGCCTGGCGCAAGGGGTGCTGGGCTGCCTGATGGCGCGCAGCCTGCAGCCTGCCGTACTGGCCCAGGTGGCCAGCGACTGGCCGATTTTTCTGGCGGCCACGCTTGGCGTGATGGGCGCAGCCGGTGCCCTGGGCTGGCTGCTGATGCGCAGCAAGGTGCTGCCCGGCACCACCGCCGTATGGGGCCTGGCACCGGGTGCCGCCTCGGCCATGGTGCTGATGGGCGAAGCCTATGGTGCCGATGTGCGGCTGGTGGCGTTTATGCAATACCTGCGCGTGGTGGTGGTCACGGCGGTGGCCTCGCTGGTGGCGCGGCTGTGGACCGGGCAGACGCCGCACCCGAGCAGCGACCTGCCCTGGTTTGCCGTGATCGACAGCGCCCACCTGGGAGCCACGGTGGCGCTGGTGCTGGTGGGCTCGACGCTGGCGCGGCGCTTGCACATTCCGGCCGGATCCATGCTCGTGCCCCTGGTTGTAGGCATGGCGCTGCAAGGCGCAGGCGTGCTGGTGATCGAGCTGCCACCGGCCTTGCTGGCGGTGTCGTATGCGGTGATTGGCTGGAGCATCGGGCTACGCTTTACGCGCACCATTCTGCTGCACGCCCTGCGCGCACTGCCTGCGGTGCTGGCGGCCATTCTGGCGCTGATGGCCGTGGGTGTGGCGATTGCCGTGGCGCTAACCCAATTTGCTGGCTTTGAGCCGCTCACGGCCTACCTCGCCAGCAGCCCGGGCGGTGCCGACTCGGTGGCCATCATTGCCGCCACCAGCAGCGTGGACGCGGGCTTTGTGATGGCGCTGCAACTCTCGCGCTTTTTGATGGTGCTGGCCTTTGGGCCGCAGGTGTCACGCTTTATCGCAACGCGCCATTCGCCGCATCAGCCCCCGAGCCATAACCGCTGACTTGCGCCACCTGCCCGCCCGGGGTGATGGCCACGGCGCAGTATTTGAACTCGGGGATCTTGCCAAACGGATCAAGCGCGGCATTGGTCATCAGGTTGGCTGCTGCCTCGTAGTAGACAAAGGGCACAAACACCGCGCCTTGGGGCGTGCCGTCGTCCTGGCGCACGTGGATTGCCACCTGGCCACGACGCGAGGCAATCGTCACCACGTCGCCTGCCACCAGCCCCAGGCGCTGCAGGTCGGCACCACACAGCGACGCCATGGCCACGGGCTCGAGCGCATCAAGCACGCTGGCGCGCCGCGTCATGCTGCCGGTGTGCCAGTGCTCCAACTGGCGTCCGGTGATGAGCACAAAGGGATAGAGCGCGTCGGGCCGCTCGTTGGCCGGGATCAGGTCCACCGGCAGCAGCCGCACGCGCCCATCGGGCGTGGCAAAGTGCTCGGCAAACATGATCGCCTCGCCCGGATCGTCCTCGCTCAGGCAGGGGTAGGTCACGCTGGAATCGCGCTGCAGGCGTTGCCACGAAATGCCGCCAATGGCGGCGTGCATGGCCTGGCGCATTTCTTCAAACACTTGCGCCACGCCGTGGTAGTCGCCCTGGTAATCCCACACCAGTCCCAACTGCTCGGCCATGCGCTGGATGATCCACAGGTCGGCTCTCGCCTGCCCTGGCGGCGCAATCGCCTGGCGGCCCAGTTGCAGCATGCGGTCGGTGTTGCTGGCGCTGCCGGTTTTTTCTGGCCAGGCGCTTGCGGGCAGCACCACGTCGGCCAGCCACGCGGTCTCGGTCATGAAAATGTCCTGCACCACCAGGTGCGACAGGCTGGATAGAGCGTGGCGTGCGTGGTTCAGGTCGGGGTCGCTCATGGCCGGGTTCTCGCCCATGATGTACATGCCGCGCACCTTGTGCGCTTCGCTCTCGGGCGCGAGCGCCTTGTCCATGATCTCGACCACGGTGTAGCCGGGCTGTGCGTCCAGCGGCGTGTGCCAGAACGCCTCAAACCACTGGCGCGCGCCAGCATCGGTCACGCGCTGGTAGTTGGGAAACATCATCGGAATCAGCCCGGCGTCGCTGGCACCTTGCACGTTGTTCTGGCCGCGCAGTGGATGCAGGCCCGAGCCCGGCTTGCCAATCTGCCCGCACACCGCCGCCAGTGCAATCAGGCAGCGCACGTTGTCGGTGCCGTGCACGTGCTGGCTCACGCCCATGCCCCACAAAATCATGGCGCTCGGGGCTGTGGCATAGGCGCGCGCCACCTCGCGCAGCGTGGTGGCCGGTATGCCGCAAATCGGCGCCATGGCTTCGGGGCTGTAGCCGCGCACGTTGTCCCTGATGGCCTCAAAGTTGCTGGTGCGCCGCGCGATAAAGTCCTGGTCCGCCAGCCCCTCTTCAATCACGGTGTGGATCAGCGCGTTGAGCAGGGCCACATCGGTGTCGGCGTGGAACTGCAGCATGCGCCAGGCGTGGCGGCCCAGATCGGTCTTGCGCGGATCGGCCAGCACCACCTTGGCACCGCGCTGCGCGGCGTTCTTGATCCAGGAGGCCGCTACCGGGTGGTTGGACGCGGGGTTGGAGCCAATCACAAAAATCAGGTCGGCGTGCTCTACATCGTTGACCTGGTTGGTGACCGAGCCCGAGCCCACCGCTTCGAGCAGCGCCGCCACGCTGGAGGCATGGCATAGCCGCGTGCAATGGTCGACGTTGTTGGAGCCAAAGCCGGTACGCACCAGCTTCTGGAACAGATAGGCTTCCTCGTTGCTGCCCTTGGCCGAACCCAGCCCGGCCAGCGCCTTGGGACCGTGGCGCGCGCGCAAGTCTGCCAAGCCGCCACCGGCCAGCGCCAGCGCCTCGTCCCACGAAGCTTCGCGAAACACCGCCGACCAGTCGGCACCATTGCGGTTGAGTTGCTCCAGCAAGGCAGGATCTTTGGGCACACCGGGCTTGCGGATCAGCGGCACGGTCAGGCGCTGCGGGTGGTGCACGTAGTCAAAACCAAAACGCCCCTTGACGCACAAGCGGTTGTGGTTGGCCGCGCCGTCGCGGCCCTGCACGGCAACAATGTGCCCGTCGCGCACCTGGTAGGTGAGCAAACAACCCACGCCGCAAAACGGGCAGACCGAATCAACGTACTGGTCGCCCGCTAGCTTGCTGGCATCGCTGCGCTCGCGCAAGGCGCCGGTGGGGCAGGCCTGCACGCACTCGCCGCAGGCCACGCAGGTGCTGCTGCCCAGTGCGTCGTCCTGGTCAAACACGATGCGGCTGTGGGCACCCCGCAGGGCATAGCCAATCACGTCGTTGACCTGTTCTTCGCGGCAGGCGCGCACGCAGCGCTGGCACTGGATGCACGCGTCCAGGTGCACCGCCATGGCCGGGTGCGAGAGGTCGGCCGCGGGCTGGCTGCGCGCAAGCGCTTGCAACGCTGGCCGCACGCTAACCTGCAGGCGCTGCGCCCAATGGCCCAGCTCACCCGGCGCGGCCTGGCCCGCAGGCATGTCGCCCTGCAGCAGCTCCAGCACCATGCTCTGGCTGGCGCGCGCACGCGGGCTGTCGGTGTGCACCTGCATGCCCTCGCTCACGCTGCGGCAGCAGCTCGCGGCAAGGGTGCGCTCGCCCTCGATCTCGACCACGCAGGCGCGGCAGTTGCCGTCAGGGCGCAAGCCGTCCTTGTGGCACAGGTGCGCAATTTCCACGCCGTGGCGTTGCGCGGCGTGCAGGATGCTCTCGCCCTCATGCGCCGCCACGCTTTGGCCGTTGAGCGAAAAGGTGATGGGCGCAGCACTCATGGCACAGGCCCGATCTCGTGCGCAAAGTACTGCAGCACGCAGCGCACCGGGTTGGGTGCCGCCTGGCCCAGGCCGCAGATCGACGCATCGGCCATCACCGTGCACAGGTCTTGCAGCGTGCTCTGGTCCCACTGCGGCGCGCGCATCAGTTGCGCGGCCTTGGCCGTGCCCACGCGGCAGGGGGTGCACTGGCCGCAGCTTTCGTGCGCAAAAAATTCCATCATGGCCAGCGCTGCGTCGCGCACGCGGTCGTGTTGGCTGAGCACGATGATGGCAGCCGAGCCAATGAAGCAGTCGTAGGGCTGGAGCGTGTCAAAGTCCAGCGCCACATCGGCCAGACGCTCGGGCAGGATGCCGCCCGATGCGCCCCCGGGCAGGTAGGCGTACAACTGGTGGCCGTCTTGCATGCCGCCGCAGTACTGGGCCACCAGCTCGCGCAGGCTGATGCCCGCAGGTGCGAGCTTGACGCCGGGGTGCTTGACGCGCCCGCTCACGCTAAACGAGCGCAAGCCCTTGCGCCCACGGCGGCCAAAACCGCCAAACCACTGCGGCCCGCGCTGCACGATGTCGCGCACCCAGTACAGGGTTTCAAAATTGTGTTCCAGCGTGGGGCGGCCAAAGAGGCCCACCTCGGCGATATACGGCGGGCGCAGGCGCGGCTGGCCGCGCTTGCCCTCCAGGCTTTCGATCATGGCCGACTCTTCGCCGCAGATGTAGGCGCCCGCGCCACGGCGCAGTTCAATCGTCGGCAAGGGAAACGGTGCCGCTGCGCGCAGCGCGGCCAACTCGGCTTGCAGCAGCGCGCGGCAGGCGTGGTATTCGTCGCGCAGGTAGATGTAGCAGTGGCTGATGCCCACCACCTGGGCGGCAATCAGCATGCCCTCCAGAAAACGATGCGGGTCGCGCTCGAGATAGGTGCGGTCCTTGAAGGTGCCGGGCTCGCCCTCGTCGATGTTCACCGCCATCAGGCGCGGTGCGCTTTGCGAGCGCACGATGCGCCACTTGCGCGCGGCCGCAAAACCCGCGCCCCCCAGGCCACGCAGGCCACTTTCTTCCATCGCACCAAGCACCACATCGCTCGCAATCGCGCCGCTGTGCAGGTCGGCGATCAGCGCATAGCCGCCGTTGGCGCGGTAGCTGGCGTAGCCGGTGTGGTCGGGCACCGCGCCTTGCGCTTCGTCGATCTGGGTCACACTGCGCTCGGCGTATTCGGCTGGGTTGAAATTTGCGACCCCAAGCGCTTCTTGCGCGGGTACTTGGGGGGCTTGCAGCAGCGCCAGCAACTGCGCGGGCGTAGCCTGGGGCACAGCGCTTTGGCCCAGCATGGCCACCGGTGCCTGCTCGCAGCGCCCCACGCATGGCACCGGCACCAGCCGCACATCCACGCCGCCGAGCAGCGCGCGCATGCGCTCGGCCAGATCAGCACTGCCGGCCATCTGGCAGCTCAGGCCCTGGCAGACGCGCAACGTCACTGCAGGAACTGCTGCGTCGCCCTTGACTCGCTCGAAGTGCGCGTAAAAGCTCGCCACCTCATAGACCTCCACCTGGGCCAGCCCCATCTGGGCAGCCAGCGCGGCCAGATGGCGCTCGCGCAGGCAGCCAAAGGCATCGTTGAGTTGGTGCAGGTACTCCAGCAACAGATCGCGCCGCAGGGGCGCATCGCCCACCAGGGCGCGCACCTCCAAGGCAGATGCGGCGTCCAGCGCGCGGCCCTTGAGCCGGCTCTTGCTGCGGATGCGCTCACGCATCGCATCCACGCTCGCCAGTGCGACGCCATTGCTGCCGGGAAGGTCCGTGTTCATGGGCGAGTGCGCAAAGCGTCAAAGCAGGTCATGTGACGATGGTAGCAAAGCAGCGCG
>CAIPBW010000423.1 GCA_903863395.1 uncultured beta proteobacterium | reverse complement strand
TGTGGGCACAGCGGAAAGTCGGACAGGCTGGTTTGCACGCGGTCATACGGAATATGCTTTGTTACCGTGTAGCGCGGCCCACAGTGGGTGCAGGTGGTAAAGGCGTAGCGCCAGCGTCGGTTGTCCGGGTCGCAGATCTCCGCGGCGCACGCGGGGCACAGCGCTGCATCGGGCCCGATGGCGGTGGCCACCGCGTCAGAGCGGCTTGGCAGGATGGAAAAGCCGACGCTGTCGACCTGCTCGGGCGTGGCCTCAATCGCGTCGATGCGCGCCAGGCGTGGCGCTTGCAGCGGCAGGCGGCGCAGAAACTCGGCGCACCCGGCACCGGCCACCGCGATGCTCACGCCACCACCGTCGTTGCGTACCCAACCGCGCAGACCGAGTTCATGCGCCAGTGCCCAGACGTAGGGCCGAAAGCCCACCCCCTGCACCAGACCGCGAACGCGGATGCGCTGGCCGGTCATTTCTGGGCCAGTTGATGCTCCAGTTCCTGCACACGGCGCTGGAGTGCCTCCACCTGCCCCGCGCGCTTGACACCCTGGAGCTTCAGGCCCGAGCGAATCCACGCCAGCCAGGCGTCCATGCCTTCGCCGCTGGTGGCCGACACTCTAAACACCACCAACTTGGGGTTGACGCGGCGCGCATTGGCTTCGGCCAGGTTGGCATCAAACTCCAGGTGCGGCAGCAGGTCGCACTTGTTGAGCAGCATGACATCGGCGGCGCGGAACATGTCGGGGTATTTGAGCGGCTTGTCCTCGCCCTCGGTCACCGAGAGGATGGCCACCTTGTGGTGCTCGCCCAGGTCAAACGCCGCCGGGCACACCAGGTTGCCCACGTTCTCGATCAAAAACAGCGAGTCGTCCGCTGGCTGCAACCGCTGCAGCGCCATGCCCACCATGTGGCCGTCAAGATGGCAGCCCTTGCCGGTGTTGATTTGCAGCGCCGCCACGCCGGTGGCGCGGATGCGCTCGGCGTCGTTGGAGGTTTGCTGGTCGCCCTCAACCACGTTGATGGCGATCTGGTCCTTCAGGCGCGCAATGGTCTTGACCAAGAGCGTCGTCTTGCCCGAGCCGGGGCTCGATACCAGGTTGAGCGCAAACACGCCATGTGCGTCAAACCACTGGCGGTTGGTGGCCGCGTAGCCGTTGTTCTTGCTAAGAATGTCCTGCTCGATCTGCACCATGCGCGACTGGCTCATGCCCGGAACATGGGCGTGCGCCGGGCCGGCACCAAAGTCAATGTCGCCGCCATGGGCGCGTACATGTCCATGTGTATGGTCGTGATCGTGCGGGTGATCATGGGTATGACCGTGGTCATGGTCGTGATCGTGATCGTGATCGCCATGATGGTGGTGCCCATGGGTGTGCACGGTGCCGTCGGCATGCACATGGCTGTGCCCGTGTTCATCGCCTTCCAGGCGGGTTTCACCCGCGCCGCATCCGCAAACCGTGCACATCGTTTTGTCTCCTGTTGTAATTAATCGATCTCTATTTCCTTGACCCGCATCTCGGTGCCCGCCGTGGCTTGCATCTGGTAGCTGCCACAAGTCGGGCAAGCACCATGCACTTCCACCATCGGCTGCGTCTGCCCGCACTGCATGCACCAGCCCTGGCCATCGATGCTGACAATCTCCAACGCCGCGTCCTGCGCAATACTACCGCGCGTTACCGCGTCAAAACAAAAGCGCAGTGCTTCGGGCTCCACCGTCGAGAGGCGGCCAATCTCCAGCACCACCAGCTTGACGCGTTGCGCGCGCTCACGCGCGGCGGTTTCTTCCACCAGTTGCAGGATACCTTCGGCCAGGGACATTTCATGCATCGGGCAATTCCACCACAAAAGGAACGCAGGGGTCCAGCGCCAGCACGCCCAGTTCCACGGCACGGCGCGCCTGCTGCGCAGACGCAAACGGCCCCGGCTCCAGCAAGGCCTGCAGCGCCAGCGGGTTTGCAAAGAACGCATCGGTGGGTGCCCACACCCGGTACGCCAACACGCAAGACTGCTCAACCAGCGCCGCGTGGGTGAGCACGCCGCGCGCCGTCAGGGTCTGGGCCACGCCCCAGCCTTTGCCACCCATGGCTGCCAGCGGATAAGGCGTGTGCTCCGCCAGCGCCAGTGCCGCCGCACGCACCTGGGCGATGCGCGCCAGGTAGGCCGCGCGCACGCTCGAAGGCGCGCGCAGCAGCGGCGTCGCAGCGGCGTCCTGCTGGCACAGGGCCAGCAAGGGTGCCGGGTCCAGGCTTAGCTCAGCATAAGTATCAGATTGCGGCTTACGCGCCAGATGTTCCAGGCACTGGGCGCTCAAGTCATGCAGCACGCCATCGAGCAGGAGTTGCGTCTGCGCCGCCAGGTCGGATCGACTGCGGCTGGCGCGCCAGGTCACAAAGGCTTCCTTGGCCGGTGCCAGACCCAGAGCGGGTGGCCAGTCCAGCAACAGGCGCCACAGGTTTTCGTGCAGGCTCTCGGTCCACAGCTCGGTGGGGTTGACGCTGTGCGCCGGTGCTGCCTGGGCCGCATCCAGCGCCACCTGCGCTGCGGCGCGCTGCGCGTGGGCGCACAGCGTATAGAGGTGGGGCACGCGCTGCAGCACGGCCTGGGGCGACTGGCCGACAAACAACTGCGTGACTGCCGGGCGGCGCAAGTCCACCGCCAGATCGGTCAGCCGACCCTGGCGCAGGGTCGCGCGCACTGTGAGTAAACCCGCAGAATTCATCCGTTCCCGCCCCGCTTGGAGTTTGCGTGTAGAAAAGTTTCATCATACGTGCTGACCTGGCCACGCCATCGGGCTATGCTTGCGGCCTATGTACTCAGAGCACTTCGGCCTCTCGGCCGACCCGTTTTCGATTGCGCCCGATCCGCGCTACCTCTTCATGAGCGAGCGCCACCGCGAGGCGCTGGCGCACCTGCTGTACGGCGTGGGCGTGGGAGAGCACGCAGTCGGTGGCGGCTTTGTGCTGCTGACCGGCGACATCGGCACCGGCAAGACCACCATCTGCCGCTGCTTTCTGGAGCAGATTCCGCCGCTGTGCCACGTGGCCTACATCTTCAACCCCAAGCTCACGGCAATCGAACTGCTGCAGTCGATCTGCGAAGAGTTTCACATCAACGTGCCCAAGGCAAACGCGCAGAGCGCCAGCGCCAAGGATTACATCGACGCGCTCAACGCCTTCCTGCTGCAAAGCCACGCCGCCGGGCACAGCAGCGTGCTCATCATCGACGAGGCGCAAAACCTGCACAGCGAAGTGCTGGAGCAATTGCGCCTGCTCACCAACCTCGAAACCAACGAGCGCAAGCTGCTGCAGATTGTGCTGATCGGCCAGCCCGAGCTGCGCACCATGCTGGCACGCCCCGAGCTGGAGCAACTCGCCCAGCGCGTGATTGCACGCTTCCACCTCGACGCGCTCAACCCGGCCGAGAGCCTCCAGTACATCGAGCACCGTCTGGCCATTGCCGGCTACACCGGCGCGCTGCCGTTTGACCCGCGCGCCGTGCAGCGCATCCACCAACTGACCGGCGGCGTGCCCCGGCGCATCAACCTGCTGTGCGGGCGCGCCCTGCTGGGTGCCTGGGCGCACGGCCAAAGCCGCGTGGACCGTGCCGTGGTGGACAAGGCTGCGCAAGAGGTGTTTGGGCCCGAGAGCGTGCGCGCCAGTGGCCGCAGCGGCGTGTACCTGGGCTGGCTCGCTGGCGCTGCTGCGCTGCTGGCGCTGGGCCTGGCTGCGTATCTGATGTGGCAGGATGCGCGCGACGGCGCGCCCACACAAGCGAAGACCAACACGGTTGCACCCGCTGCAGCGCCTTTGCCCGCAGCGTCCGCCGCTGTGCCGGTACCGCCACCCGCAGCAGCAATGGACGATGGCGTTGCGCTGCTGGCCCAACTGCCGAGCGACATGGGCAACGCCTGGCGCGATCTGGCCACGCGCTGGAACATCACCCTGCCCCCCGGCGAGCCATGCCAGGTGCACGATGCGTTGCCGCTGCAGTGCTACCGTGCCAGCGACCTGAGCCTGCCGCAGTTGCGCCGCCTGGGACGCCCGGGCATCGTGTCGCTGCAATCGGGCAACGAGCGCGCGGTGGTCGCGGTGCTGACTGGGCTGGGCGAGCACAGCGCCACCTTGCAGATGGGCACGCTGCGCGGCACCGTGTCCCTGGCACAACTTGCGCGCCTGTGGCGTGGCGACTTTGCCACCTTCTGGCGGCCACCCCCGGGCTACAGCGCCAATCTGCACGATGGCAGTTCAGGGCCGGCCATCGAATGGCTGGCGCGCGCACTGGACGATATGGACGGCATCGCCCCCGGCAGCGACCCGGTGCACGCCGCGCCCACGTTGGACGCCACGCTGCGCCAGCGCGTGCGCGCGTTCCAGCGCGCCCAGGGACTCAAGGCCGACGGGCAACCGGGGCCGCTGACCTTCATGCAGTTGGAAAGCGCCGCCGCCACCGAGCAACCGCGCCTGCAAACCGAACCGCGATAACACCATGTCCTACATTCTGGATGCCCTCAAGCGCGCCGATGCCGAGCGCGAACGCGAACGCGCCGCCGTGCCCGGCCTCAACGCCCAGCCCTGGACGGCCACGCCCAAGAACGCCACCCCTTCGCGCGCCCCACTGTGGCTGGCGCTGGCCGTGGCGCTGGTAGTTGCCGCCGTGGGCTTTTGGCTTTGGCGCACCAGCACCGAAGCGCCCAGGCCCGCACCAGCACCCGCTGCAGCGGTGGCTGTGCCAAGCGCTTCGCCCGCACCCGTGGCGCAGACCGCCA
>CAIPBW010000422.1 GCA_903863395.1 uncultured beta proteobacterium | reverse complement strand
TTATTCGTGCGAGGGCGAGAGGCTGTCATTGCGAGGAGCGTAGCGACGCGGCAATCCATGCAGGCATGAAGTCATGGATTGCCGCGCTACGCTCGCAATGACGGATACCGAGGTCATGGATTGTTCGAGGACTGGCTCTGCGACTGACTCTGACTCTGGCGCATGGTGCCAAACATTTCGGCGGGCTCCACCGTCACGCCTACGCTGAGCGTGTGGGTGGCGCCGCCGTGGATGACGCCACGGATGGGGGACACGTCGGCGAAGTCGCGCCCCAGGGCCAGGGTGACGTAGTCCTCGCCGGGCGTGGCCCAGCCGTCGCGGTTGTTGGTGGGGTCGAAGTCGTACCAGCACCAGGCCGCGCCCGGCCCCGGCAGGTCGGGCAGGTAGACCGACACCCAGGCGTGCGACGCATCGCTGCCGCGCAGGCGTGGCTGGCCGGGTGCCGGTTGCGTGAGCATGTAGCCGCTGACGTAGCGCGCGCTCAGGCCGTGCGAGCGCAGGCAGGCAATCATGATGTGCGCAAAGTCCTGGCACACGCCCTTGCGCTGCTCCAGCGCTGCCAGCGCCGGGGTGTTGACGTGGGTGCTCTGGCTCTCGTACACAAAGTCGCTGTGGATGCGCTGCATCAGCTCACGCGCGGCCAGCAGCACCGGTGCCGAGCCGGTGAGACTGCTGCGCGCATAGGCGGCAAATTCGGCGTGGCGCGGGGCGTGCGGCGAGGCAAACACAAACTCGGCGGCAGCGTCGTAGGCTTGGCCCGCGCTGTAGCGAAAGCGCTCGCGCAATTGCTCGCAGGTGATGGCGCTGTCAGCCGGTGGGGGCGGCTGCGTTGCCACCACGCTGCGTGCGCTGACCCGCAGTTGGGTGTGGGCGCTTTGCAGTGAGAAGAAGTGGCGCGTGTTGCCATACACGTCTTCGGTGGCGGTGAGCTCGGCCGGTTCGGGGCTGATTTGCAGGGAGTGGCCCAGCAACTGCTGGCGCGGCGTGTTCAGCGGTTGCAGGTAGGCCATGTGCTGGGCAATGGTGACCGCAGGCGCATAGTCGTAGCAGGTTTCGTGGGTGATTTGCAGTTGCATCACACCCCCAGGCTTTGTCCGGCGTCACCCGAATGGGTGAAGTAGGTGGCACCAATTTCTTCCGACACATGGTAGGCCGCCTCGCGGCACTGGTGCAGCAGTTCGTGCAGCGCGTCAAAGCCGCCGTCGGCACCGGCGTCGCACAGCAACTCAATCTGCCAGCAGCCGGGGTCGGGAACGCTTAGCGACAGCAAGCCCAACTGGTCGGGGTCGCTACCGGCGAGCTTGGCCAGGCGGCCGCGCAATGTGTGCGCCACCCAGGCCAACGAGCGCGGATTGTCGCGGTCGAGCACCAGCAGGTCGATCAGCGCGGCAATGTCGCGGCTTTGCTGGTACTGGGCGTGGAAGGTGATGGTGCTGTCAAACAGCGCCAGCACGGCCTCAAAACCGCCATTGCCGTGCACGGCCTCGGTCTCAAAACCGATGCCCAGGCTGGTGGCGAGAAAGCCCAGGCGCTCGATGTGGCGGCCAATGCTCAGCAGCCGCCAGCCGTCGTCGCGCGTCATGCGGTCGGTCTGCAGCCCGGTGATGGCGGCCAGGTGGTCGCTGGCGACTTTGAGGGTGCTCAAGGCATGGACGGTGGAGTAGTCGCCGCTGACGAGCTGGTCGGCACAGCGCTGGAACAAGCTGTCCTCGGCGCGCTGGATCAGGCTCCAGTGCTCCTGCGACAAGCGCTCGCGCACATTGGCGCCGGCCAGGCGCACGGCGCGCAGGTTGTAGCCCACGCTGGTGGCCTGGGTGTTGTTGCCCAGGCTGGCAATCAGCGAGCGCTCAAACACGCGGCGCGACTGCGGCTGCGGCGTGGGGGCCGGAACGCTGGGCAGCACCAGGGTGTTGTTGAGCGCCATGCGCCCCAGCCAGGTCAGCAGCGGTTGGGACGACTGGTACTCGCCGCCCAGGCACTCCAGCGTGAGGCGCGCAAGGCGCACCGAGTTTTCGGCGCGCTCGGTGTAGCGGCCCAGCCAGAACAGGTTTTCGGCAGCGCGGCTGGTCACCAGCCGCTTGCGCTGCGCCAGGGTCGAGGGCGTGAGCGGTGGCTGCAGCAGTGTGGTCTTGTCGACCGCGCCGGTGGTCATGACCCAGGCGTCGGCACTGCCGCCACCGCGCTGCATCGAAGCCACTTCGGCGCTGGCACCGGCCACGCGCGCCAGGCCGCCGGGCAACACGCGCCAGGACTGGTAGCCTTGCGAGATGGCAAACACACGCAGCATCACCGAGCGCGCGACGATGCCCCCGCCATTGGCCTCGCTGTCCCAGGTGGGCACCTGCGACAGGGGTAGGTAGGCTTGCACGGTGTGGTCTTCGCCGTGCAGCACGATGCGCCCGGCCCATTCGTCGCACTCGCGTGCGCTCAGGCTGGGGCCGGGCACGGCGTACATGTCGCCCGGGGCGGTGAACGGGTAGGTCGGCAGGATGGTGTGCTCGCGCAGGCGCGGCAGCACTTCTTCCATGGCCGAGCGCTCGCCGCACCACCAGGTGGGCAGCGCGGGCAACTGCAGCTCTTCGCCCAGCAGGTAGTTGGAGATGGCCGGCAAAAATCCGAGCAGCGCGGGCGACTCCAGAAACGCAGTGCCGGGCGCATTGGCCACCAGCACGTTGCCTGCGCGAATGGCCTGCAGCAGCCCGGGCACGCCCAGGGTGGAGTCGGCGCGCAACTCCAGCGGATCGAGGAACTGGTCGTCCAGGCGCTTGAGCAGGCAGTGCACCGGCACCAGGCCGCGCAGCGTCTTGAGGTAGAGGTGCTGGTCGCGCACGATCAGGTCGCTGCCCTCCACCAGCGAGATGCCCAGGTAGCGCGCCAGGTAGGCGTGCTCGAAGTAGGTCTCGTTGTAGGGCCCGGGCGTGAGCAGGGCAATGTGGGCGTTTTGCCCGGCCGGACTCATGCTCTTCATGCTTTCCATGAGGGCGTGGTAGGTGCCTGCCAAGCGTTGGATCTGCAGGCTCTCAAAGGCCTGCGGAAACAGGCGCGAGATCGCCAGCCGGTTCTCCAGCAGATAGCCCAGGCCCGAGGGTGCCTGGGTGCGCTGCGACACCACCCACCAGTTGCCGTCGGGCCCGCGCGCCAGGTCAAAGGCGGCGATGTGCAGGTGCGAGCCGCCTACCGGTGCCACACCGTGCATGGCGCGCAGGTAGCCGGGGTGGCCATGCACCAGGGCGGCGGGCAGCAGGCCCTGGGCGAGCAGGTCCTGGGGGCCATAGACGTCGGCCATCACCCGCTCCAGCAGGCGCACGCGCTGCATGACACCGGCCTCGATGTGCTGCCAGCTCTCGGGCGTGATGATCAGCGGGAACAGGCCCAGCGACCACGGCCGCTGCGGGCCATCCTCGTCGGCATAGACGTTGTAGGTAACGCCGTTGTCGCGGATCTGGCGCGCCAGGTTGGCCGAGCGCTGGTTGAGGTCGCCCAGGCCATCGGTTTCAAAGTCGCGGAAGAACTGCTCCCACGGCGCGGTCATGCTGCCGTGCTCGGCAATCGGCTGCGCTGTCTGGCCGGGCGCGTCGGTGCTGGTGCTGCCGCGCAGTTCATCAAAGTGGCCCAGCGGCGCGTGCGCTGCCGCCTGCGACTGGTCGGGCGGGACTTGCGTCGGTGCGCAATCAGCGGGGAGGTCGGCGGCGTTCTTCACTGCATCCAAGTATGCCGCAAACGCCGCCGTGCCCAAGCCGCGTCATCAGCCCAGGGGCAGGGTGTCGAAGCTGGCATAGGCGTTCTTGAGCCAGGTCTTGACGCGCTGGCGCTCGAGCATTCCCAAGGCGTCGGGCCCGGAGCTGGTATGGATGGCGGCCCAGAAGCTGGCGTTCTGGCGGTCGATCTTGCGCATGCTGGCTTCGTGCAACTGCGCCAGCGAGAGCACATGGCCGCCCAGCGCCTGCGCCTTCTTCAGGGCGTCGGAGGCGTCGAGCTGCGAGAAGTCCGAACCCCGGCCCAGGTTGCGCACCACGATGTAGTTGGGCCCGGCACCATAGGTGGCCACCAGCCGGTCGAGCAGGTCCACCGAATCCTTGCCCGAGTCGGCCAGGTGCCAGAAGTTGACCGTTACGCCCAGGCTGGCCATGAGCGAGACCAGGTCCGAGTCTTTCACCCAACGTGCCAGCGGTGCGGCGGTTTGCGCGGCCAGGTCCACAATCACGTGCTGGCGCGGGGCATGCTCGTCCTCGTACACCGCCGCAATCAGGTCCAGGCCCTCGTAGGTATCCACCACCACCGGCGCGGCAAAGTTGGCGTAGAAGCGGGTAAACGAGGTGTGCGAGCGATCGGTGTCAAAGCCGGTAAAGGGCCGGGCCTTGTCGATGAAGTACTGCGCCAGCAAGCGCGCGGCAACCGATTTGCCGACGCCGCCTTTTTCGCCGCCGATGAAGTTGATGGAGGGCATAGGGGTTCCTTAAATAAGGCCCCTAGTATGCAAGGAACGCGCCACCGGAGGATTACCTACCGGCGGCACAGGTTTTTTGTGGCAGGCGGTGGCCTCAGCGCGGCAGCGGTGCCAACTGCGCCATGAAGTCGGAAACGGCTTCAAGGTCAGCCGCGTTGTAGCCAACGATGGCCTTGACCATGTCGGGGTTGGAGTTGCGCCGGTCGCCGTCGCGGATGAAGGTCACTTCGCGCAGCAGGTAGCGGTAATGCTGGGCGGCAACCATGGGGTAGAACTTGGCTGCGTCGCCTTCGCCCTTGGCACCATGGCAAGTTGCGCAATCCTTGTCGTAGAGCTGCTTGCCGCGCACCAGGGTGGTGCCCGGTCCTTTGGCGTTGGTGTTGGGCACCGGCAGCGAATGGACATAGACCGCGATGTCGGCAATGTCAAAGGGCGTGAGCACATGGTCGTCGATGAACGGCTCCATTTTTGAAACGCTGCGCCGACCGGCACGGATGTCGGTGATCTGCTTGACCAGCACCCGCATATGCTGACCAGACAAGCGCGGATAGGCGCCGCTGGGTCGGCCCGCTGCGTCGGCGCGGTGGCAGCCTTCGCACGGCACAAACGCGGCCTTGCCACGCGCCGGGTCGCCTTTGGCTTCGAGGGCTTCCTTGAGTTCGCCCTTGATATCGTTCCACGCGGCGGTTTGCGCCAGGGCAAAGGCTGGCAGCAACACCAGGGACAGGGAGGCTAGAAACTTGTTCATACGTTTATTTCCTGATGGGGCTGAACGCTATTTGGAGCCGAGCGAGACCAGATAGTCCGCTACCGACTGAATCTCTTCTTCGCTCATGCGCTTGGCCACCACGCGCATGAAGCGGCTCACGTCGTTGGTGCGCTCGGCGCTGGCAAAGTTCTTGAGCTGTTGGGCCACGTACTGCGCGTGCTGCCCGCCGATGCGTGGGTAGATCTGAAAGCCCTCGCCCACAGGACGGTGGCAGCCCACACACGCAGGTACACCGGTTTCTTCATTGCCATCAAAGAACACCAGTTTGCCAATGCCGGTGAGCTTCTTCTCGACGGCTTCGCCGGTGGTCATTTTTTGCTGGCTGAAGTAGGCCGCCAAGGGCGCCATGTCTTCGGGCTTGAGCGCCGCTACCACCGGTGCCATGATGTCACTCTTGCGCCGCCCGGTCTGAAAGTCGCGCAACTGCTTGACGATATAGCTCTCTTGCAGCCCGGCGATTTTGGGGAACATCGGGATCATGCTGTTGCCGTCTGCGCCGTGGCAGGCCGCACAGACGGTGGTGACGATGGTCTGGGCGTCTTCGGCCAGTGCCTGGGTGGCAAGTGCCATGCCCAGGGCCAGAGCTGCAACCAACTTGGTGCCAAAAAAATGGTGCTTCAATTTAGTGTCTCCTGTGCTGTTGTGCATTTGGCTTACAGCTTCATCTGAATGAAGACGCCGACCACGTTGGCGCGGTAGCTTTGCGGGCCGCCGTCGAGCAACAAGGTGCCGCTGTCGTAGTTGGCTACCGCTCCCTGGATCACGCCGTCGTAATGCCAGTCCTTGACGTCGCCCATTTCAAAGCGGTCAAACAGGCGGATGGTGACTTTCTTGTCCACCGGTATCAGCAGATTGAAGCTCAACGTCTGCTGGGCAAAGGTCATGTTGGGCAAGGCCGATCCGGCAATCACTGCCGCTGCCGCCTGCGTAGCCGCAACGCCGCTCAAGGCGGTATCGCCGTAGTTGTAGTTGATGGCGGTGCTGCTTAGCGAGTAGGTGTAATCCACACCAAAGCGCTTCGTGCCCAGGTTGGTTTGTAGTCCCAGTCCGAGCACGTCGCTGCGGTCATCGGTGTTCATGCTCCATGCGTCTGACAGGGGGCGTGTACCACCCGCACCGTTGACGTTGTCAGAGCAGGCAGAGTAGCCATACGTCGCCAGATTGGCAGCGGTGCAGGTGTTCACCACCGTCGCCAGTGCGACCCCCGAGTTCATTTGCATCTGCTTGTTGCCCTGCTGGTACGAGTAGAAGGCAGAGAAGTTGGTGCCCGAGGCGGGTTGGTAGTTGAAGTCCAGTGTGAGGGCAGTCTGGGTGTCCTTTTCCAGGCCATAGAACGAATCCGGATACTTGACGTCCTTGTACTGGACCACTGCGCCCAGGTCCAGGTCGTCACGCGCCATAACGTTCAGGCGCGCATTGAGGATGTTCTGGTCGCGGTCAGCCTGGTCGTACTTGCGGAAGTAGTACGAGTAGCGGTTAAACAGGTTGACGAGGTTGACCGCCGTTCCTCCGGCAGGACTGAACGCGAGGTAGCCCAGCGTGCCGGCGTTGGCGACTTGCGTGGCCGGATCCAGCCCCGGCAGGCCGGTGCCCAGGTCGGCAAAGGTGCGGTAGTTGTAAGTGCTGCCGCGTTTGCTGTCGTTTTCGAGCGAGGCACGCAAGGTGGTGTCGCCCAGGGCACGGTTGACATAGCCCAGCTTGATCTTGTTCTCCCAGGTTTTGTCACGCTCGCGGAAGTCACGCGTGAACTCTTCTCGTTCCAACGCTGCATTCAGGCTGCTGGTGCGTGTCAGGTCATAGTCGGCCGACAAGCCGTAGTTGACTTGCTGGGTCGAGCGCGCTTGGCCGAATACCGGGATATTGGAACCATTGGCCACTGCCGTTGCTCCGCCGGGCGTGATGCCGAAGTAGCAGGTGGCGGTGGTGGCATTGGCGGCAAAACCGGGCGGGATGTAACAGCTTCCGGCGGAGCCGGGCGTCGCACCGGAGCGCAGGCCGACAATCAGGTCCATGCCCGCATTGCCGTCGGCCGGTCCCCGGCCGAACTGCCCGGTGAGCGGGTTGTAGGCGGTGTAGCCACCCTTGTTGGACAAGTCGTAATAGCGTGCCGAGCCCTTGAGGCTGAGGTCCTCCGTCGGACGGATTGATAGGCCGAGATCGGCTAGCTTCGTATCGATGCGCTGTTTGGCAGTCAACTGGCTCAGGGCGGCCGTGGTGTTCCAGTTGGATACCAGTGCTGCGCCAGTTGCATAGCCCGAGTTGGCGATTCCGCCAAAGGTCGTAATGCCATTGGCAGCCAGGTCACGGCTTTGGGCCACAGAGAGCGGCGAGAGCAGGTCGTCGTTTTGCTGGCTGCTGCCGAAAGCAAGGCTTGCGGTAAAGCGGCCCTTGTAGAAGTCTGGCAGTGATCTGGCAAATTCACCCTTTACGTTAAAGGCGTTGTTGTCCGGGTAGAGGTCGTAGGTTGCGGTCTGGATGCCGCCCAACGGCGACGCCGCCATAAGGAAAGGGTATTCCACGTTGAGCGTGTTGATGCCGTTATGAAACAGCGAGGCCGAGGCGCGCAGATTGACTTGCGTGAGCGAGTCGGCGTACTGCAGGCCGGTCAGGAACTCATGGGTCTGGTAGTTGATGGGCTCGGCGATTTCGGTGGAAATATTGCCCTCGTTCATGGCGAAGGGGCGGGCACCTTTGCGGTCTTCCAGGGAGTAACTGGCGTAGCCCTTCCAGTTGTCGGTGAAGGTCTTGTCGAGGCGAACGCCCGCCTTTTTGCGCACCAGACTGAGCTCACTCTCGGGCGTGGAGGCAAGCTTGTCGCTGATTGCTTTGGCAATGTTCGACTGCGCCGTGGTGCCGGAAGTGGGCATCACGCCGGTAGTGGCGTTGGGAGTTCCGGTAATGCCATTGATGGCCGCCAGCGCGACGCCGTTCTGGTAGGTCTTGCCACCATAGCTCCAGCAGGGCAAGGCGGCAGAGCAGTTGTTGGCAGCGGCTACTGCGGGGCCGACATAGGTCTGGCCGTTGGGCAAGGTCGCACCACTGGCGGTTCCAACGGCCAGGCCGGTGGTCACCGCCGTTGGCTTGGCAAGCCCTGTGGTCAGTTCGCCCGACCCCTCGCCATTGAACAGCGACTTCCAGTTGTCCGAGAAGACGTGCAACGTCTCGCTGTAAAAGAGATTGAGCTTCCAGTCGTTGTAGCGGCCCACGCGCAGACCATAGAACTGGTCGCTTTGCCCAGTGCCGCCGCCAAAGGTCGAGAGGTAATTGGCGCTGTCGGCTTTGTCCGCTTCAACCTCGAAATAGTTCAGGTAGGCGCCGTTTTTCAGGTCCTTGTATTTGCGATACAAGGCATTCTGGGTGCCAGCGTCACCGCCGAGCACACCGGCCTCGACGCTGCCGGTGTAAGTCCAGCCGCCATCGGTCTTGTGAATCTCGTCGCTTTCGCGATCGACCGGCTGACCGTAGAGCTGCCCGGTGGGCGATCGGTGAATGGTATCCATCGAGTCGGCAGATACCGGCAGGGGCAACGTTGAGCGCCCCGGATGATTGAGGGCGTTGCCGTTGGCCATGTCCACGCCTACTGCGGAGTCGGCCATGGCCAGGCCCGGTGCCCATTGTGCGAGTGCCAGGCCGATGCAACTTACCAGCAACCTGATACGGGGACGTGGGCTCACGGAAGTGCTTGCGAGAGTATTGAACTGAGTCATGCTGTATCTCCGATTTCAGGTCAACGCTGGAAGCGAGCGCCGGAAGGGCTGTTGCTGCCGTGAATGGTGGTGTGACAGTTCTCGCATGAGCGACCCGTCATGCGTTTGCTCGGCGCGTTGCCCAAAGCACCCCCATTTACGTTAATGGGCGAGTTTGCCGCAGCGGTATTGCCCAGCGTGTTGTTGCCCCACACCGCGTGCCCCATGGTGCCGGTGGTGCTGTGGCAACCTGCGCACAGGAAGGGGCGCGTTTGTACCAGCAACTTGTCGGCGTTGGAGCCATGCGGGCTGTGGCAGTTCATGCAGTTCTCACGCACCGGAGCGTGCTCCCACAGGAATGGGCCGCGCTTTTCGGCGTGGCAGGTGTAGCACAGGTCGTTAACGCTGTCGGCCTTGAGCAGTTTCTTGCCGCTGGTGCCGTGCGGGTTGTGACAGTCCACGCAGGTCATCTTGCCTTCAGGCACCGGCATGTGGCTCTTTTTGCGGAACTCGGCACGTTGTTGCTGGTGGCAGGTCTGGCAGGTCTCAGTGACGCTGGCCTTCTTCATCAGGCCATTGGCCGAGAAGCGCGCCATCGGGTTGTGGCAGTCCGAACAGGCCAGCTTGTTGGTGGCGTGGATCGAGCCCGGCCAGTGCAGGCGCTGGCCGCCCTGGTGGCAGTTCAGGCACTGGGCGTTCTGCTTTTCGATGGGGGTGCCCCATTCCTTGGAAAAACCAATGATCTTGGACTTGTTGGCGGTGTCGAGCACGTGCAGCGAGCCGGGGCCGTGGCAGGCTTCGCAGACCGCCTTCTCGGTGTCGTTGCGCGGGTTTTCGCGGAACGCCTTGGCGTGCTGGGTGTGGCCAAACAACGGCTTTTCGTTGTCGTGGCAGTCGGTGCAACGGCTCTCGCCGACGATGCGGCCATCGACCAGAGGGTCGACTTCAGCCCTGACGCTCTGGGCTGGCAGCCAGCCCACAACGGCCGCTGCCAGCGCCGCTGCGCAGTAGCGCCAGTACGAGACGGAACTTTGTTTAGCCATGCTTGAAATTCCTACGTTGATGAATGCTCTAGGTGCCCTAGCGTAGGCAGTGGGTTGCCCGGTTTGCTTAAGAAAAGCATCGGAAGATGAAGAAATCCAAAGTTTCGGAATTTGCGGAAAATTTCTTCTTCGCTGGGAGATGCGCCAATAAAGGCGCTCTGGCATTGGGGTATGTACCGTGTTGGTTTTGTGCGATTTTCTTAATAATCGGCTGCATGAGGATGCGTAACGCTGTGGTGGTTGACGATGCGACTTTTGCTGGTTGAAGACGATGCTTTGCTCGGTGCCGGGCTGCGGGCGGCGCTGGGAAAGTCAGGGTTCGATGTGACCTGGGTCAAGGACGGTGCCGCGGCGCTTGACGTCCTGGCGACCGAAGAGTTCGTTGCCATGGTGCTCGACATCGGCATTCCCAAAGTCAACGGCAACGAGGTGGTGCGCAAGTTGCGCGCGCAGGGCAACCCGATTGCCGTGCTGGTATTGACCGCTGCCGACTCCACCTTCGACAAGGTCGCCAGTCTGGAGTGTGGCGCTGACGACTTTCTGGGCAAGACTGCGGAGATGGAAGAACTGGTGGCGCGCCTGCGCGCGCTGATCCGGCGCAGCGGACACGGCAGCGGCACCTTGCGCGTTGGCACGCTCCGGCTTGATCTGGACAAGCACACGCTTGTCAAGGAGGGTGAGCAAATCAAGGTCTCCAAGCGCGAGTTCAGCGTCTTGCGCGCGCTGATGGAAGGGGCCGGGCGTGTGCTCACGCGCGCCCAACTGGAGCAATCGATGTACGGCTGGAACGGCACGGTGGAGAGCAACGCGCTGGAGGTTCACATCCATAACCTGCGCCTCAAGCTGGGCGCATCCACGTTGCGGACGGTTCGCGGCGTGGGCTACACCATCGCGCGCCAGGATTTGTGACCGAAGTACGACGCCGTTCGCTGCGCCAGCGGCTGCTGGTGGGGTTGGTGGCCGCCATCTTGGTCTACTCCGCTGTCATTGCGTGGCTCACGATCCACGACGGCGTGGACGAGATTTATGAACTGTTTGACGTCCATCTGGCGCAGACGGGCCTGGCGCTTTTGCGCGTGACCGATCCCGACGAATTTGACTTTGTCGGCCTGCCGCAGGCGGTGGAGTTGCCCGACTTACAAAAAATCTTCAGCGAGTGGCCCGAGTTGCCGGAGCGTCTGGACCGGGCCAAAAAGATGCTGACCTTGCAGGGCGTTCGCGACCACATGGATGGGCACGCCGTGGTGATCGGCTCAATCCAGGCGATGCACTCGCAGTACGAAAGAAACCTGCGCTACCAGGTGTGGGGCAAGGACGGGCAGTTGATGCTGCGCTCGGCCAATGCGCCTTCGGCAGTCATGTCCCCGCTGGACGGCTTGTCACAGTCCACCGATGCGCAAGGCCAGACCTGGCGGCACTTTGGCGTGTGGGATCGCCACCACGACTACCGCGTGGTGGTGTCCGAAGACTACGACTTGCGCAACCGCTTGGTGCGAAGCATCGCACTGAAAGTGGCCAGCCCG
>CAIPBW010000421.1 GCA_903863395.1 uncultured beta proteobacterium | reverse complement strand
GGTGCAAACCGCAGAAGGTCTGCCGATCTACCACGAGGTGTTTGACGGCAACCAGGCCGAGTCGCCCACCTTGATGCCAACGCTCAAGAAGGTGCTCAAGCGCTTTGACCACATCAAGCGCTTGATCGTGGTGGCGGATCGGGGCCTGCTGTCTTTGGACAATGTCGATGAACTTGGCAAGATCAAACTGCCCAGCGGACAAGCTCTTGAATTCATTCTGGCGGTGCCGGGTCGGCGCTACGGTGAATTTGTAGAGGTCTTGCAGGCCTTTCAAGCCAAAGCCATCACGGCCGGGCAAGAGATTGTTGAGGAAACGTCGTGGCACGACCTGCGACTGGTGGTGGCGCATAACCCGCAAAGGGCCAAGGAACAGACGCAGTTGCGCCAGGAGCGCATTGCCACCCTGCAGACCCAGGCACAGGCGTGGGCTGGCAAGCTCGATGGGCAAGACAGTGGGCAAGCGAGCCGAGGCCGCAAGCTCTCGGACAGCGGTGCCAAGGCACGGCTGTATCACGAGGTCAAAGAGGCGCATTTGGCAAGAATAGTCAAGATCGATCTCAAAAGCGATTTGTTCAGCTACGCCATTGATGAGGCAGCGCTCAAGCAGGCAGAACTGATGGATGGCAAGCTGATGCTGGTGACCAATGTGGCTGACTTGACACCGCCAGAGGTGGTGCAGCGCTACAAGGCTCTTGCCGATATTGAACGAGGCTTTCGGGTGCTCAAGTCCGAAATAGAAATTGCGCCGGTGTACCACCGCCTGCCTGAGAGAATCCGCGCCCATGCGTTTGTTTGCTTCCTGGCCTTGATCGTTTATCGCGTGATGCGTCAAAGGTTGAAGCTGGCCAAAAGTGATTTGTCGCCGGAACGGGCGTTGGCAGAACTGAGAAAGATTCAGCGTCATCAGGTGCGCATCAACAAAGCAGAGCCCATCGCAGGCATCTCAACCATCAACGACACACAGGCGGAAGTGCTGGAGACTTTGAACATCAGAAAACCGACCCAAGACGCCCAAATGTCCCTGTTGTAGTGGCAAGTTTGAAGCTCGCCCTATATAAATCAACAACTTGCGTCATTTGGTGTCGAACTCGGGGTAAATATTCGGTGATCCCGCAGCCTATTTAAAAATCGCTGGACACATTCAACGTTTTCCCCTACTGTTGCACCCGTGCGTGCAATTTCCACTTCCTCAGAAACCGCCATCACTGCTGGCGTGGAGGCTCCACCATCCCCGCCAATTGAATATGTGCCGATCTCCCGGCAAGAGCATATAGCGCTGAAGTCGGCTGCAAATTATTGGCAGACGGCGCATCGCAAAGCAGTTGATCGTTTCAATTGGCGCGAGCTTCGCTACCAGCGCATTTTGCGTGAACTCAAGGCAACTTCTTTCAAGTCTAATGCCTCATTGCAAGCTGAACTGGAACTGGCAAAGGGCCAAATCCGCGATCTGCAAAGTCGGGTATTCGCCGGCAAGAGCGAACGGCGCAAAAATTGTGAGGGCCGCATCAGAACGGCTGCATATCGTCGTCCACGAGGACAGCAGCACGGTTCTACCGGTCACGGGCGCACCATGCAAACGCAACTGCCCGCACGCCATGAGGACGCAACGCTGGACAAGATACAGTGCCCGAAGTGCGGCTTGGCGTTTCACAGCCTTGTTGATACGGAGGACTCCCAGGTGCTGGAGATTGAGGTCAAGGCTTACCGGCGTGTGATCCACCGTCATCGTTACTCTGCGTCGTGCCAGTGTGGGTGTGTGAACGGCACTGTTTGCGCACCGGCACCAGCGCGGCTCATTGAGCGAGGCAAGTTTGGCATTTCTGTTTGGACCAGCGTGCTTCTGGACAAGTTTCTCTATGGTCGGCCCAGCCAGCGATTGCTGCAAGATTTAGCTGACCATGGTTTAAACATGTCGGCAGGAACATTGGCTGGCGGCCTTCAGGCAATAGCGCCCCTGTTCAAGCCTCTAGATATGGCGCTGCAATTAAAGCTTCGTAGTGAGCCCTATTGGCATGCGGACGAAACCCGCTGGGCAGTCTTTGTGGACGTGCAAGGTAAGGTCGGCCACCGTTGGTATTTGTGGGTGTTTCATTCCAGCTCCGTGGTCCACTATGTCATTGACCAGACACGCGCAGCGGATGTCATCGTGGCCGAATTGGCCGGAGTCGATAAGGGTGTTATCAGTTGCGACCGCTACTCTGGCTATAAGCGCTTCGCCCGCCTGAATCCAGGCGTGGTTCTGGCTTTTTGCTGGGCTCATGTAAGACGCGACTTTCTGGTGCTTGCCAATTCGTATCCTCAAAGCGCCGAATGGGCGCTGCAATGGGTAGACATGATTGGGCAGCTCTATCACCTCAATGGACTTCGCCTGAACACCATCGCGCATAGCGCTGAACGAGCGCTCACCCAACAGACCCTAGTGCAGGCACTGCAGCAAATGGCCACGCGGTGCGCATCTGAAGTCTCCAATCACGAATTGTTCCCTCCGGCGGCAAAGGTGCTGGAGAGCATGACGTTGCATTGGAGTGGATTGACGGTGTTTGTCAATTCTGCGTGGGTACGCATGGACAACAACACGGCTGAACGTGATATTCGCGGGCCCGTAGTTGGAAGAAAGCATTTCTACGGATCCGGCTCTGAATGCGCAGCAGAGTTGGCCGCTACGATGTACGGCACTTTGGCGACCATGAAGCTTTGGGGATTGAACGCGCGCACCTGGCTTGCGCAGTATTTGCAGGCCTGTGCGGATAATGACAATCGACCGCCAGACGACATCAACGCCTTTCTTCCGTGGCAGATGAGTGCCAAGCGTCTGGCCGATATGCGAGCGTGTTGCATTCAGTAAGGATGATCGATTCATGAGCATTTACTGCGCGCGCGAATTCAGCGCGCTCGACATCCAGACCATTCGCGATCTGATCAATCAGGACCCCAAACTTCAGCGCTCGGCGCTCTCACGCAAGCTCTGCGAATTGTGGGGGTGGACCAAACCCAATGGGGATCTCAAGGACATGACTTGCCGCGTGGCACTGCTGCGCATGCAGGCCGATGGACTCATTGAGTTGCCAGCATCGAGAATCGGGGTGGTTCGAAAACGTGCACACTTTGCGCCCACCGCTGCCAGCGACGCCCAGGCCCCCATCAAGCAACCCGTGCACGAGATCGGGCGCGTCACACTTCAGGTGGTCAGCGGCATGCCAGCTTCGAGGCTATGGAATGAGTATGTCGCGCGCTACCACTACTTGGGCTACACGGCCATGTCGGGCAGTCAGATCCGCTACAACGTATTTGCTGGCGAGCAACTCGTGGCCTGCATCAGCTTTTGTGCATGTGCCTGGAAGTTAAAGGACAGAGATCGATTCATTGGCTGGACTGAACCTCAGCGACAAAAAAACCTACAGCTAGTTATCAACAATGCACGCTTCCTGGTTCTGCCTTGGATCGAATGCAAAGGACTTGCTTCAAAGATTCTGTCACTCGCCGCTCGGCAGTTACCAAATGACTGGCTCAGGCGCTACGGCTTTCGACCTGTATTGCTGGAAACCTTTGTGGAATATGAACGCCACAAGGGCACTTGCTACAAGGCCGCCAATTGGATCAATGTAGGCAGAACGACAGGGCGTGGAAAGAAATCCACCAGCCACAAAGTCCTCATTCCGGCCAAAGACATCTGGCTTTATCCACTAGGCAAAAACTTTGCCGCTGCCCTTTGCCAGTAAGCGCTGCGGGATCACCGAATATTTACAACTCGGGGATGCAGGAACTCTACGAAAAGAAAGGCTACCCCAAAGAGTGAATCGACAAGCGCCTGCGCGGCATTGCCGTGCGCCAGGACCTGACCGATGAGTGGAAGCAGCGCGGAGTGGCCAGCAGCCATGAGTTCGCCAACCTGACCAACGAGATCATGCACGGCACG
>CAIPBW010000420.1 GCA_903863395.1 uncultured beta proteobacterium | reverse complement strand
TCCACCGTGGTGATCGACAAGTTTGAAGAAGAGCCGCCGCAGAAAAAGGGCCAAAAGCGCCTGCTGCGCATTGCCGCCACGATTGTGGTCGAGCGCGATGGCCACAAGGCCATGGTGATTGGCGACAAGGGCGAGCGCATCAAGCGCATCGGCATGGAAACCCGGGTTGAGCTGGAAAAACTGGCTGACGCCAAGGTGTTTCTGGAACTGTGGGTGAAAGTGCGCTCGGGCTGGGCCGACGACGAGGCACGGGTGCGCAGCTTCGGCTACGAATGAGCCGGTGACGCTTGGCGACCCAAAGAATCTCGGATGAGCCAGCCTATGTGCTGCACCGCTACGACTGGAGCGAGTCGAGCCTGATTCTGGAAGTCTTCACCCGCAACCATGGCCGCATTGCGCTGGTGGCCAAGGGTGCCAAGCGCCCGAGTTCAAGCTTTCGCCCGGTGCTGCTGCCGCTGCAGCCGCTGCACGTTGCCTTTGGCGGGGACGCAGAAATCCGCACCCTCAAAAGCGCCGAGTGGCAAGGCGGTCACGTCATGCCCACGGGCGACGCGCTGCTGTCGGGCTACTACCTCAATGAACTGCTGCTTACCCTGTTGGCGCGCGACGACCCGCACCCTGGGCTGTTTGAAATCTATGGCCATGTCGTGCGCGTGCTGGCCAGCGAACACGGCGCGGCACTGCAAGCCGCGCTGCGTGCCTTTGAACTGCTGCTGCTGCGCGAGATTGGTTTGTTGCCCGCGCTGGATATGCAGACCATGACGCTGGGCGCACTCGACGATGGCGTGCGCTTTTGCCTGGTGCCCGAAGGCGGCCTGCGCCAGGCCGGGCCGGATGACCGCGCCAGCCTGAGCGGCTCGCAATGGCTGGCGCTGCACGCTGCCTTGCAGGACGACGCTGCCTTTACCGCCACCTTGCGCGCCTGTGCCGATGCGCAAAGCGAACTCAAACCCATGCTGCGCACGCTGCTGCACTACCATTGCGGTGTCAACAGCCTGCGCACCCGGCAAATGATGATCGACATCCAAGCTCTCTAACATGACCCATCTCTCTGTCAACCTCAACAAGGTGGCGCTGGTGCGCAACACCCGCCACCTCGGCATCCCCAGCGTCACGCGGGCAGCCACGCAGTGTCTGCAGGCCGGGGCTGCGGGCATCACCGTGCATCCGCGCCCGGACGCGCGCCACATCCGCGCGCACGACGTGCTCGATCTGGCCGCCTTGCTCCAGGACTGGCCGGGGCGCGAGTTCAACGTGGAAGGCAACCCCTTTCACAACCTGATGGACTGCGTGCGCGATCTGCGCGCGCGCAACCTGCCGGTGCACCAGGTCACCTTTGTTCCCGATGGCGAGGGCCAGTTCACCAGCGACCACGGCTGGAACCTGGCGCAAGACGCTGCGCGCGTGCAACCCCTGGTACAAGAGGCGCACGCCCTGGGCTTGCGCGTAAGCCTGTTCATGGATGCCGACCCTGCGGCCATGGCGGCTGCCCGCGCCGTGGGGGCCGATCGCGTGGAGCTCTATACCGAGCCCTATGCCGCTGCCTGGGGCAAGCCCGAGCAGGACGCGCAACTGCAACGCTTTGCCGACGCGGCGCGCGCTGCGCTGCAAGCCGGGCTGGGCGTCAACGCCGGGCACGACCTCAACCGCGACAACCTCGCCGCCTTTGTTGCCATCGTGCCCCAGGTGGCCGAAGTATCGATTGGCCATGCGCTGATTGCCGACGCGCTGGAGCTGGGCTACGCCGCCACGGTGCGCGCCTACCTGGCGTGCCTGGGTCAGGGTGGTGCCAGGCCATGATCTACGGCATAGGCACCGACATTTGCGACGTGCGCCGCATCCGCGCCAGCCTGGAGCGCCACGGCGAGCGTTTTGCCGCGCGTGTGCTCAGTCCGGCCGAACTCGCCACCTGGAAGGCGCGCAGCGCACGCTGGCCCGAGCGCGGTGTGCGTTACCTGGCCACGCGCTTCAGCGCCAAAGAGGCTTTCAGCAAGGCCATCGGCCTGGGAATGCGCATGCCCATGACCTGGCGCGCCTGCGAAATCGCCAAGCTGCCCAGCGGCGCGCCCACGGTGGTGCTGCATGGCGCACTCAAACAATGGTTTGACGCCCGCCACCTGCAGGCCCACGTCAGCGTGAGCGACGAAACCGACTACGCAGCCAGCTTTTGCGTGGTCGAAGTCAAGCCAGACCACAGCGTGTAGCCCTCTTAAAATAAGCGCCTCGAGCTACACAATTGATAGCAACCTGAAATGGCACCGTTCTCATGAGCTTTCACGCACCGTTGATCATTGACATTGCTGGCACAACGCTTACCAAGGCAGACCGCCAGCGCCTGCAGCATCCGCTGGTGGGAGGGCTTATCTTGTTTGCCCGCAACTGGCAGAACCGCGAGCAGCTCACGGCGCTGTGCCATGCGATCAAGCGCGTGCGCGCCGACCTGCTGATCTGTGTGGACCACGAAGGCGGGCGGGTGCAGCGCTTCAAGACCGATGGCTTTACCCACTTGCCGCCGATGCGTGCGCTTGGAGACATGTGGATGGCGCAGCCGCACGCCACGGCGCACGCCGGGCCGCTTGACGCCACCAACGCTGCCACCGCCTGCGGCTACGTGCTTGGCGCAGAGCTGCGCGCCTGCGGGGTCGATCTGAGCTTTACCCCGGTGCTCGACCTGGACTACGGCGAGAGCAGCGTCATTGGCGACCGCGCCTTTGCGCGCGACGCGCGTGTGGTCAGCCTGCTGGCCAAAAGCGTGATGCACGGCCTGCTGCAAAGCGGCATGGCCAACTGTGGCAAGCATTTTCCGGGGCACGGTTTTGTCAAGGCCGACTCGCATACCGACATTCCGGTGGACCGGCGCAGCCTGCGGGCGATAGTGCAAGACGACGCCGCGCCCTACCGCTGGTTGAACACTGTCATGACCAGTGTCATGCCGGCCCACGTGATCTACCCCAAGGTGGACCGCAAGGCGGCGGGCTTTTCCAGCATCTGGCTCAACGACATCCTGCGCGGCCGGTTTGGCTTTGGCGGTGCCATCTTCAGCGACGACCTGTCCATGGCTGGTGCCAGGCGCATCGATGGCGTGGAAGTTAGCCACGCCCAGGCCGCAGTGGCGGCGCTGCGCGCGGGCTGCGACATGGTGCTGCTGTGTAACCAGTCGGTGGGAGACGGCAAACCGGTGGATGCGCTCATCGACGGCTTGACCGAAGCCCAACTCAAGGGCCAGTGGCAAGCCAGCGAGGCCAGCGAAGAACGCCGCCGCGCCTTGCTGCCCAAGTCAGCAGCACTGTCATGGGACGAACTCATGGTGCAGCGCGACTACATGCACGCGCTCGACTGGATCGCCTGAGCTGGTAGTGCAAGGGGCGGCAGCCGTCAGCGGCCGCTGCTTAGCAGGCGCAAGCCGCTGCCAAAGGTCCAGACGCGCGGGATTTCCACCACGTCGTACTCCAGGGCCAGATCGGCGGGAAGCGGGCTAAAGGGCGCCACGGCGGCGACCACCTGGCGAATGGCGTCATCGATGGCGGCCACGCCGCTGGAACGGTTGAACACGATGCTCTCCACGCTGCCGTCGCGGCGCACGGCCACCGTGACCAGGGGGTTGGTATAGGTGGCAGTCTTGGCCGCTTGCAGCACTTCAAACGGCGCAGTTTGTTCCAGCTTTTGCCGCCAGCTTTCGGCGTACATCATCAGGCGCACATCGCGGTCCGGCCGACCTATCAGGGTGGCTCGCCGCCGGGGTTGCGGTGCGGGCTCGGCCACTTTGGCGGCATTGCGCAAGGCCTCCTGCTTGGCGGCTTCCAGACGGGCAGCTTCCTGGCGCGCCAGCTCTTCTTTGCGCAAGGCTTCCTGCTTGGCAGCCTCTGCGCGCTGCGCCTCTTGGCGCTGGGCTTCCAAGCGTTGCGCTTGGGCACGCTGAGCTTCCAAGCGGGCGGCCTCCTGCCGCGCTGCAGCTTGTCGGCCAAGTTCCTCTTGCCGAAGTGCTTCCTGGTGCGCTGCCTCGACTCGGGCTGCCTCGGCTTTAGCCGCCGCTTGGCGTGCGGCCTCGGCGCGCTGGGCCTCGAGTCGGGCAGCTTCTACACGTGCTGCTTCCGCCCGCAGAGCGTCTTGCCGCGCAGCTTCTGCGCGCTGCGCTTCAAGGCGGGCGGCTTCTTGGCGCGCGACTTCAGCACGGGCCGCTTCGGCGCGCAGGGCTTCTTGTCGTGCTGCTTCCGCGCGCTGCGCCTCAACGCGGGCCGTCTCCTGGCGGGTGGCGGCTTGTCGGACTAGTTCTTCCTGTCGAAGCGCTTCCTGTCGCGCAGCTTCAGCACGCGCTGCTTCGACCTTGGCGGCTGCTTGGCGTGTGGCCTCGGCGCGTTGCGCATCGAGACGAGCGGCTTCCTGGCGCGCCTGGTCTTCTTGCCGCGCGGCCTCAACGCGGGCTGCTTCGGCCCTGGCAGTTGCTTGGCGTGTGGCCTCGGTGCGTAGTGTCTCCTGCCGCGCTGCTTCTGCGCGCTGCGCCTCTTGGCGCTGTGCTTCCAGTCGCTGCGTCTCGGCTCGCTGTGACTCAAGTCGGGCGGCCTCTTGCAGGGCTGCCTCTATGCGGGCTGCTTCGGCTTTGGCAGCAGCTTGGCGGCTGGCCTCGGCGCGTAGTGCGTCCAGCCGTGCTGCTTCCTGACGCAATGCCTCCTGGCGCGCGGCTTCTTGTTGCTGGCGCTCGCGTTCCTGGGCTTCTTGCCGTGCCGGGTCAGGGCTCGGCGGCTCGGCCTGGATGTCGGTTTGAGGGCGGGGTGCCAGTGGGCTCTCGGGCTCCTCGGGTGGGACGGTGGCGGTTAGCACCGGCAAGCGTGCTTGTGGCGGTGGGCTGCTGGGAACTGGAACTGTTGGCGCTGGTGCTGGCGGTGGCGGCGGGACGACTGGTGCGTTTGCCGCAGGAGCAGGTGCAGGTGCCTTCGTCAGGGCGGCAGCAGGCTCCAAATCGGCCATAGCGGGCCCTGGGGGGATGGCTGGCTCTGGACGTGCAGGTGCTGGGGCGGCGAGACGTGCGGGGGGCGAACGGTTTTCCGGCAGCGGCGGCGGGCTGGTGGCCGGTGCAGGCAGGGGTTCGAGCCGCAAGGCCATGAACAGGGCTACGCCGCGTTGTTCGGCCTGGTCTAGCAGCGTGCCGGGCAGGCCCCAACCGGCCACGTCAAACTGCAGCAACAGCAGCAGGCTGTGCAGCAGCGCCGAGAATAGCAGGGCGTGGCGCAGGCGCATCGACGGCATCTGCCTGGGCAGGGGTACGAAGCGCCGACCCAGTGTCAAGCTTCCCGGCGCAGGGCGGGGAAGAGGATCACGTCGCGAATGCTGGGGCTGTCGGTGAGCAGCATCATCAGCCGGTCAATACCGATGCCGCAGCCACCCGTGGGCGGCATGCCGTATTCGAGCGCGCGCACAAAGTCGTGGTCGTAGTACATGGCCTCGTCGTCGCCGGCGTCTTTGGCGTTGACCTGTGCGGCAAAGCGCGCGGCTTGGTCTTGCGCGTCGTTGAGTTCCGAGAAGCCGTTGCCAAACTCGCGCCCGGTGATGTAGAGCTCAAAGCGCTCGGTTACGTCGGGGCGGGAATCGTTGGCGCGTGCCAGTGGCGAGATCTCGGTGGGGTGCTCCATGATGAAGGTGGGATGCCACAGCTTTTCTTCCACCGTTTCTTCAAAGTAAAGCACCTGCAGGCTGGCCAGGCTGCGGCTGCTGAGGTGGTGCTTTTCTTCGGTCATGCCAAGCTTGCGCAGGGCGTGGCTGAGCCACTGGGCGTCCTGCACATGGGGGCCTGCTGCGGTGTGCTTGGCAATGGCTTCAACGATGGTCAGACGTTCAAACGGTTTGTCGAGATCAACCTCTTTGCCGCCGTAGCTTAGTTGCAGCGTGCCAACGGCCTTGATGGCGGCGTCGCGCACCAGTGCTTCGGTGAAGTTCATCAGGTCCTGGTAGTTCCAGTACGCCGCGTAAAACTCCATCATGGTGAACTCGGGGTTGTGGCGCACCGAGATACCCTCGTTGCGGAAGTTGCGGTTGATCTCAAACACGCGGTCAAAGCCGCCAACAATCAGGCGCTTGAGGTAGAGCTCGGGCGCAATGCGCAAGAACATTTCCTGGTCGAGCGCGTTGTGGTGGGTAACAAACGGCTTGGCGTTGGCCCCACCGGGAATGGCGTGGAGCATAGGGGTTTCCACTTCCAGAAAACCATGCTGCACCATGAAGTCGCGAATGCCGCTGACTGCCTTGCTGCGCGCCACAAAGCGCTTGCGCGCGTTCTCGTCGGTCATCAGGTCGAGATAGCGCTGGCGGTACTTCACTTCCTGGTCGTTGATGCCGTGGAACTTGTCGGGCATCGGGCGCAGGCTCTTGGTAAGCAGGCGCACGCTGGTGGCGTGGATCGACAGCTCTCCGGTGCGGGTCTTGAAGACCGTGCCCTCGGCAGCGACGATGTCGCCCAGGTCCCAGTGCTTGAAGGCCGCATAGACCTCGGCTCCCACGTCTTCGCCCTTGACGTAAATCTGGATGCGCCCGCCCGTGGGGCCGAAAGAGGCGTCCTGCAGGGTGCAAAAACTCGCCTTGCCCATGACGCGCTTGAGCATCATGCGCCCGGCCACCTTGGCGCTGGCACCGATGCTGGCCAGCGCCTCGGTGGAATGGCCGTCAAACTCGGCAAACAGGTCTTGCGCCTTGCGATTGGGCGCAAAGTCGTTGGGGAAAGCCACGCCCAAGCCATCGCGCTGCTGCTGGCGAATGGTGTCGAGTTTTTCGCGTCGCTCAATGAGCAGTTGATTTTCGTCTTGGGGGGCGGGAGCGGTTTGGTCTGACATGCGAAATGGATTGGGTTGGCGGCCACAGAAATGGCCCGGACCCTGGATTCTAAGAGGGCCGCTGCGGATATGATGCGCCAGAGCCTTGCATTGACCACCATGCTGTACCAAATTACCTCTCTTTTGCTGGAAGTTGCCGCCGGACTGGTGGCGGGTGCCTGTCTGCTGCGGCTGTACATGCAGCACCAGCGCATACCGATGTCGTCGCGATCGGGCAACCCGATGGGGCGCTTTATTTTTGCCCTGACCGATTGGCTGGTACTGCCGCTGCGCCGCGTGCTGCCTGCCGTGGGCCGCTGGGATCTCTCCAGCCTGGGGGCGGCCTTTCTGGTGCAGATGGCGCAGTTCACGGTGCTGTGGCTGCTTAGCGGCATGGCCGCGGGCCTGCTCTCGGTGGCGGTGCTGGCGGCCTTTGGCCTGGTGCGCATGGCCATTGCGGGGTTTACCGGCCTGGTGATCGTTTACGCGATTCTGTCCTGGGTGCAGACGCGCTCGGCAGTAGGTGATTTGCTGGAGCGTTTGGTGATGCCGCTGCTTGGACCCATCCGCCGCTTTGTGCCGCTGGCCGGGGGCGTGGACCTCTCGCCGCTGGTGCTGCTGGTGCTGCTGCAGATTGCGGGCATCGTGCTGGGCTCGCTCCAGGTGGCGGTGCTGGTGGCGATTGGCCCTTGAGTCGCGTTGCCGCTGCGCGGGCAGCGGCTTGGCGTTAGGTGACGGCGTCGGCCGGTTGGCGCTGTAGCATGGCTAGCGTTTCGGCTACGGTCTTGCGCAGATCGCGCCGGTCGCAAATCAGATCGATAGCACCCTTGGTCTGCAAAAACTCGGAGCGCTGGAACCCCTCGGGCAAGGTCACGCGCACGGTGGATTCAATTACCCGTGGGCCGGCAAAGCCGATCAGCGCCTTGGGCTCGGCAATCACCACGTCGCCCAGGAATGCAAAGCCCGCGCTCACGCCGCCCATGGTGGGGTCGGTCAGCACGCTGATGTAGGGCAGGCCCTTCTTGGACAGGCGCGTGAGCGCAGCATTGGTCTTGGCCATTTGCATCAGGCTGAGCAGTCCTTCCTGCATGCGCGCGCCGCCGGTGGCGGTAAAGCACAGGAACGGCACTTTTTGCTCGATGGCAGTTTCCACGCCGCGCACAAAGCGCTCGCCTACGACGGAGCCCATGCTGCCGCCCATGAATTCAAATTCGAAGCAGGCAGCCACCAGGCTGATGCCCTGCACCGCGCCACCCATGACCACCATGGCGTCGGTCTCGCCGGTGTTTTCAAGCGCTTCTTTCAGGCGTTCTGGGTATTTGCGGCTGTCCTTGAACTTGAGCGCATCCACCGGCAGCACTTCCTGCCCGATTTCAAAGCGGCCTTCGTTGTCCAGAAACAGGTTGAGCCGGGCCCGCGCGCCGATGCGGTGGTGGTGGCTGCAACTCGGGCAGACGTTCTGGTTTTGCTCCAGGTCGGTCTTGTAGAGCACGGTTTCACAACTCGGGCACTTGATCCACAGCCCCTCGGGCACGCTGCGCCGGTCGGCCGAGTCGGTTTGCTGAATTTTGGGCGGAAGCAGTTTTTCTAGCCAGCTCATGGGAAGTTCCTTTGCGGACTGCCGATTATGAATCCAAAGCGGCGCGGATTTTCTGCAGGAAATCCCGGGCCGTTTGTGCCACCTGGGCGCGCGGTTGGTGCTCCAGCAACTCGATGATCTTGCTGCCTATGACCACGGCGTCGGCCACCTTGCCGATGGTTTGGGCGGTGGCGGCGTCGCGGATGCCAAAGCCCACGCCCACCGGAATGTGGATGTGCTTGCGGATGCGCGGCAGCATGGCCTCCACCGCGCCGGTGTTGAGCGCGCCCGAGCCGGTTACGCCCTTGAGAGAGACGTAGTACACATAGCCGCTGGCCACCTGCGCCACCTGCGCCATGCGTTCCTCGGTGCTGGTGGGGGCGAGCAGAAAAATCAGGTCCATTCCGTGGGCGCGCAGGTCTGCGCCAAAGGCAACGCACTCCTCGGGCGGGTAATCGACGATGAGCACGCCGTCCACACCGGCAGCGGCAGCATCTTCGACAAAGGCGCTGGCAACCCCGGCGCGGGCGTGCTTTTGCTCGTAGCGCTCGACCGGATTGGCGTAGCCCATCAGCACCACCGGCGTGTGCTGGTTGGTCTTGCGGAACACGCGCACCATGGCAAGCACTTGTGTGAGGCCAATGCCAAAAGCCAGGGCTTTGTCGCCCGCCTTCTGGATGACGGGGCCATCGGCGCTGGGGTCGGAGAACGGTACGCCGAGTTCAATCACGTCGGCGCCGGCTGCCACCATGGCGTCCATCAGCTCGGGCGTGATATCGGCATAGGGGTAGCCCGCCGTGACAAACGGAATCAAGGCCTTGCGGCCCTGCGACTTGAGCTGGGAGAAGGTGGTGTCAATGCGGCTCATGCGCGTGCTCCCGCTGCGCTGGAGAAGTGCACTGGCTGTTCGGCGGCTGCGCCGCCCTTGACCGATTGCCCGGTGCAGCTTGGGCGGCAGAAAAACTCGCCGTGGCTCAGGTCGGCTACGGTGCCGATGTCTTTGTCGCCACGCCCGGAGAGGTTGACCAGGATGGATTGGTCGGCGCGCATGGTCTTGGCCAGTTCCATGGCGTAGGCCACGGCGTGGCTGGACTCGAGCGCCGGGATGATGCCTTCGGTGCGGCACAGGTAGTGGAAGGCTTGGAGCGCCTGCGCGTCGGTGACGCCCACGTACTCGGCGCGGCCGATGTCGTGCAGGTACGCGTGTTCGGGGCCGACGCCGGGGTAGTCCAGCCCGGCGCTGATGCTGTGGGTTTCGGTGACCTGGCCGTTGTCGTCCTGCAGCACATAGGTGCGGTTGCCGTGCAGCACGCCGGGGCTGCCGCGCTGAATGGACGCTGAGTGCTTGCCACTGTCCATGCCTTCACCCGCCGCTTCCACGCCGATCAGCCGCGTCTTTTCAAAGCCGATATAGGGATGAAAGATGCCCATGGCGTTGGAGCCACCACCGACGCACGCAATCACCGCGTCGGGCTGCTCGGCATGCACACCGGCGGCGGCCAGCATTTCGGGCATCTGCATGATGCACTCCTTGCCGATGACGCTTTGGAAGTCGCGCACCATCATCGGGTAGGGATGGGGGCCGGCCACGGTGCCGATGATGTAGAAGGTGTTGTCCACGTTGGCAACCCAGTCGCGCATGGCTTCGTTGAGCGCATCCTTAAGTGTCTTGCTGCCCGACTCCACTGGCACCACGGTGGCACCGAGCAGTTTCATGCGGTAGACGTTGGGGCTTTGGCGCTTGACGTCTTCGCTGCCCATGTACACCACGCATTCCAGGCCGTAGCGGGCGCAGATGGTGGCGGTGGCTACGCCGTGCTGGCCGGCTCCGGTTTCGGCAATCACACGCGGCTTGCCCATGCGCCGCGCCAGCATGGCCTGCCCAATGGTGTTGTTGATCTTGTGCGCGCCGGTGTGGTTGAGGTCTTCGCGCTTGAGAAAAATCTGTGCGCCACCCATTTCGCGGCTCATGCGCGCAGCGTGGTACACGGGCGAGGGGCGTCCGACAAAGTGCGCCAGCTCCGACTGGAACTCGGCGATGAAGGCTGGGTCGTGCTGGTACCTGGCGTAGGCGTCCTTGAGCTCGTTGATGGCGTGGGTCAGCGTCTCGGAGACAAAGCTTCCGCCGTATTTCCCGAAGTGGCCG
>CAIPBW010000419.1 GCA_903863395.1 uncultured beta proteobacterium | reverse complement strand
GTATTCGTTCTGGACGCACCGCAAGTCGCGCGGCCACCAGGCGGCAGACTTTTCGGCACCGCGCTCGCGCAAGCAGTGGCTGTGGGTGCTGGCCCCCTTTGCCGGGCTGCTGATCCTGGACTATGGCGTCTTTGGTATCCCCGCCTACCACGCCGTGCTGATGTACGAAAACACCAAGACCGACGCCGACCTGGTGGTCAAGGTCACCGGTAGCCAGTGGTTGTGGCAGTACGAGTTTCCGGCCGAAGGGGTCAAGTACTCCAGCCGCCTGGCCACGCCGCGCGACCAGATCGACAACCTGCAGACCAAGGGCGAAAACTATCTGCTTGAGGTGGACAACCCGCTGGTGCTGCCGGTGGGCAAGAAGGTGCGCTTCATCACCACCTCCAATGACGTAATTCATAGCTGGTGGGTGCCCGCCTTTGGCGTCAAGCGCGACGCCGTGCCTGGCTTCCTGCGCGAGTTTTGGGCCACCGTCGACACCCCCGGAACCTACCGTGGCCAGTGCTCCGAGCTGTGCGGCAAAGAGCACGGCTTCATGCCGATTGTGGTCAAGGTGGTTCCCGAGGCCGAGTTCAAGCAGTGGCTTGCCAGCAAGAAAATCGGCGCGGGTGCTGCTGCTTCCGCCGCCGCCCCTGCTGCGGCCACCAAGCCGCTGACGCTGGAAGAAGCTCGCGCCAAGGGCGAAAAGGTGTACGGCAGCATTTGCATCACCTGCCACCAGGCCAACGGCAAGGGCCTGCCCGGCACGTTCCCGGCGCTCGATGGCTCCAAGGTAGCCACCGGTCCGGTGGACGAACACATCAAGGTAGTGCTCAATGGACGGCCCAAGACCGCCATGGTGAGCTTTGCCGCCAGCTTGTCGGACGAAGACATCGCTGCCGTGGTGACCTATGAGCGCAACGCCTGGGGCAACAAGACTGGCGACGTGGTGCAGGCCGCGCACGTAGCCGAACTCAAGCGCGCCCCGTAACGCACACCCGTTAGACCGAATTACAGAATTGAAGGAGTTGCCCATGGCACACGATATGGCACACGATCTGCCCCACGACGGCGCGCACGAGGCGCACTATCCGGGAGGCGCTTTGCGCTGGATCCAGACCACCAACCACAAAGACATCGGGGTGATGTACCTGATCTTTGCGATCACCATGCTGCTCATCGGTGGGGCCCTGATTCTGGCGGTGCGCGCCGAGCTGTACCAACCGGGCCTGCAACTGATGCAGCCCGAGCTGTTCAACCAGTTGATCACCTTGCACGGCCTGATCATGGTGTTCGGCTTTGCCATGCCTGCGGCCACGGGTCTGGCCAACTACATGCTGCCGCTGATTCTGGGCGCGCCCGACATGGCCTTGCCGCGTCTGAACAACTGGGGCTTCTGGATTCTGCCGCCCGCTGCCTTGATGCTGGTGCTGCCGTTCTTCCTGGGTCTGGCAGGCATTGGCCCAGGCGCGGTGGACACCGGCTGGACGATGTACGCACCGCTGTCGGTGCAAAGCGGCTGGGGCATGGACTTTGCCATCTTCTCGGTGCACATGCTCGGCGTGTCGTCGATCCTGGGCTCGATCAACGTGATCGTCACCATCCTGAACATGCGCGCGCCCGGCATGACGCTGTTCAAGATGCCGCTGTTTGCGCACGGCTTCCTGATGACCGCCATCCTGCTGATCACCATCATGCCGGTGCTCGCCGGTGGCGTGACCATGGTGCTGATGGATCGCCACTTTGACACCCACTTCTTCACTGCCGCAGGCGGTGGCGACCCGGTGCTGTGGCAGCACATCTTCTGGTTCATGGGCCACCCCGAGGTGTATGTGCTGCTGCTGCCGATCTGCGGCGTGGTGCCGCATGTGCTGTCGGCGTTCTCGCGCAAGCCGGTCTATGGCTACCGCGCCCAGGTCTATGGCATGTGGGGCATTGCCGGTCTGTCCGTGGTCGTGTGGGCGCACCACATGTTCACCAGCGGCATGTCGGTGGGTGGGCAGTTGTACTTCATGTACAGCACGATGCTGATTTCGCTGCCGCTGGCCGTCTTGTTCTTCTGCTGGATTGCCACGCTCTGGCGCGGGTCGATGACGTTCGAGACGCCGATGCTGTTTGCCATTGGTTTCATCATCCTGTTTGGCTGGGGCGGTCTGACCGGGCTGGTGCTGGCCGATGCCGCCGCCGACCCGCAGTACCACAACGCCTATTTCCTGGTGGCGCACTTCCACTACGCGCTCTATCCCACCACCGTGATGGGTGCCATGGCCGGCGTGTACTACTGGCTGCCCAAGTGGACCGGCCACATGCTCGACGAGCGCCTGGGGCGCTGGCATTTCGGCATCGTGATGGTGGGCTTCAACCTCACCTTCATCCCGCAATTCCTGGTGGGACTGGCGGGCATGCCACGGCGCATTCCCGACTACCCGCTGATGTTCAGCGAGTGGAACATGCTCTCCACAATCGGTGCCTTCATTCTGGGGGCCTCGCATTTGCTGTTCATCTACATCGTGGTGAAGAACGTGCGCGGTGGCGAAAAGGCGCAGGCCAAGGCTTGGGAAGGCGCGCAGGGTCTGGAGTGGACCGTGCCCTCACCCGCGCCCTACCATACCTTTGAAACCCAGCCCGAAATCAAGTAAGCAGCGTGCCAGCAACCATGAACACCAGCAACCCTGACAGCGTGCGAGCCACCTCTGAGGAATGGGCGCGTCGGCAAAAGGCCAATGTGCGGCTGGGCTACGTGTTTGGCGCGATTGCCTTTGCGCTGTTTTTGCTTGCCCTATGGAAGTACCGGCCGCTGTGAGCACGGTTGACGCTTCCGTGCTGAAGCAGGCAAACCAGCGGCTGGCCTGGAAGCTGCTGCTGGTGGCGCTGTTCTTTGCCGGTTTCGGCTTTGCGCTGGTGCCGCTGTACGACGTGATTTGCCGCCTCACCGGTCTCAACGGCAGAACCAATGCCGCCGCTGTGGTGCAAAACGCCAATACCCAGGTGGATAGCGAGCGCTGGGTGAATGTGGAATTTCTGAGTCACACCATGCCGGGCGTGGGTCTGGATTTTGCCCCCGAGCAGTTTTCCATGCGCGTGCATCCGGGTGAAGTGGTGCATACCAATTACGTGGTGAAAAACCGCGGTGCCGCCGTGTTTGTCGGCCAGGCCGTGCCCAGCGTCACGCCGGCCGTGGCGGCACCCTATTTCCAGAAGATCGAGTGCTTCTGCTTTAACCAGCAGACCTTTCAGGGGGGCGAGAGCCGCACCATGCCGGTGGTGTTTGTGGTCAACCCCGCCATGAGCACCGACCTGAGAACCGTGACACTGTCCTACACATTTTTTGAGGCGCCCAAGGCGCCGGTGTGATTTGTATTCTGAGAGATGAAGAAGGAACGAACCATGACTAACACGCCAACGCATGCGGCCAAGGGACATTACTTTGTGCCAGCGGCGAGCCACTATTCGACCTTTCTTTCGGTCGGCATCTTTTTGCTGGCCCTGGGCTTTGTCTTCCGCCTCAATGACGTGCCCTCGGGCGTGTGGAGCATGCTCCTTGGTGCTGGGCTGATCCTGTACGTGATCATCGGCTGGTTTGGCGAAGTCATTGGCGAGAACCGCGCGGGCATCTATACCGCCTGGGAAGACCGCTCGTACCGCATTGGCATGGTGTGGTTCATCTTCTCGGAAGTGATGTTCTTCGCCTGCTTCTTTGGCGTGCTGTTCTACATCCGGCGCATTGCCCTGCCCGAACTCGGTGGTTACGAAGCGGCCTACACCCCCTACGCCGGCTTCACCGGAGCGTGGCCGAGCAGCGGCCCCTTGGGCGAAACCTTCCAACCCATGGGTGCCTGGGGCGTTCCCGCCATCAACACGCTGCTGCTGCTGACCTCGGGCGCGACCCTGACCTGGGCCCATTGGGGCCTGCTCAAGAACAAGCGCACGCAACTCAACCTGGGGCTGGCGCTCACCGTGGCGCTGGGTCTGACCTTCATGGGCTTTCAGGCCCAGGAATACATCCACGCGTACCATGAACTCGGGCTCACCCTGGGCGCGGGCGTGTACGGCGCTACCTTCTTCATCACCACCGGATTTCACGGCCTGCACGTCACCCTGGGCAGCATCATGCTGCTGGTCATGCTTGGGCGCGGTCTCAAGGGCCACTTCTCGGAACACGATCACTTTGCCTTCGAGGCCGTGGCCTGGTACTGGCACTTCGTGGACGTGGTCTGGCTGATCGTGTTTGTGTTTGTCTACTGGCTCTAAGGCAGAGCAACCCTTGGGCAGGCGCTAGTGCAACTAGCGCAGTCCATGCATCGGGATCAGGCCGAAGTAGTAACCCGCCAGCAGCGTGAGAAACAGGCCGATCGAGAGCGCCACGCGCACCGTGAGCGCCTGGGCCATGCGGTTTTTCTCGCCGTCCTTTCTGAACAGCAAGGCCAGGGCGCTGCCCAGGCTGGCGATGATCAGAACCAGGATAGTGACGATGAAGATTTTTGTCAGCATGGTGCTCTCGGAGAATGTGTGCCACGATTATCCTCAATCCAAACGCCATGCAACAGTATTCATTTAAGCCACGGCTGATTCCCGGGATTGCGGTGGCGCTGGTCGTGGTGCTGTTTGTCAATCTGGGCTTGTGGCAGGGCGGCAAGGCCGAGCGCCGCCAGGCCGAAATCAACCAGTTCAACACCCGCGCGCGCCTTGGGCCGTACCGCATCACAGCGGCGCTGGTGGAGCCCGAACTGCTGCAGGACGCGCCCGTGGCGGTGCGTGGCGTGTACGAGCCCGAGCACCAGTTCTTTGTCGATAACCGGCAGGAAGACGGCAAGCCCGGGCTGCATGTGGTCACACCGCTGCGCATCGAGGGCAGCACCACCCGGGTGCTGGTCAACCGGGGCTGGGTGCCCTGGGGTGCCAGTCGCGCTGAGTTGCCAGTGGTTAGCACGCCTGCGGGCGAGGTGCAGGTCAACGGCATTGCCGCCGTGCCTTCCAACAAGAAATTCTTCCTGATGCCCGAGCACGAAGAGCCGCGCGAGCAGTTGTGGAGCCGTCTGGACCTGCAGCGCTTTCGCCAGTTGCACGCCGTGCCGCTGCAGGGGATTGCGATCCTGCAAAATCAGGACGATGCGGTTGATGGTATGGTGCGACATTGGCCGCCGCCCGAAGACCGGGTGGCGAAGCACCAGAGTTATTCAATGCAGTGGTTTGTGATGGCAATCGGTCTGGTGATTTTTTACGGCGTGGCGAGTCTGCGCAAGCGGGTGTCGGCATGAGCCTGCCGCAGTTTGACGAGCCGCTGGGTTTGGCCGTGCACTCGCTGCCCAGCGCAGGCGAGGTGGCGGCAAGTCCGCCGTCGCTGACCGGGCGCTGGAAACTGCTGGCCATCGTGCTGCTGTGTTCGCTGCCGATGATTGCCGCCTACCTGGCCTATTTTGTGGTGCGCCCCCAGGGCCAAGCCGGCCTGGGCGATCTGGTGGAGCCGATCCGGCCCGTAGGCGAACTCTCTGCCACCACGCTCGACGGCGTGGCCCAACCGCTGGCTGCGCTCAAGGGCCAATGGCTGCTGGTGAGCGTGGGCGCAGGCGACTGCCAAGCCGATTGCCAGCAACGGCTCTTCCTGCAGCGCCAGTTGCGCGAAACCCTGGGCAAGGACAAGGACCGCGTTGATCGGGTTTGGCTGGTGGGCGACAACGCCCCGAT
>CAIPBW010000418.1 GCA_903863395.1 uncultured beta proteobacterium | reverse complement strand
GCTGTAGGCGAAGTCCACCGGTGTCGCGCCCTGGGGCAGCTCGACGATGGCGGCGTCGGGCGTGAGCACATAGATGCGGTCGTCGAACATGCCCGCGCCCAACGCCTGGCTGTTGGCGCCCGAAAGGTCACGCTCCCACGCCAGCAGTTGGCGCAGCACCGCAATCTTGGCGTCGTACTCGCTGCTGGCCGACACACCGTTGTAGCCCTTGGTGCCGGCCTCCTTGTAGGCCCAGTGCGCGGCCACGCCGGTTTCGGCGTGATCGTGCATCGCCTGGGTGCGGATCTGTATTTCGATCGGCTGGCCTGCCGCATCGCGCACCACCGTGTGCAGCGACTGGTAGCCATTGCTTTTGGCACGCGCAATGTAGTCGTCAAACTCGTCGGGCACCGGCGCAAAGTGGTCGTGCACCCAACTCAGCGCGGCATAACAGTCCGGCACGCCCGGCACCACGATGCGTAGCGCGCGGATGTCGTACACCTGCTCAAAGCCGAGCGACTTGCCGCGCATCTTCTTGACAATGCTGTAGATGTGCTTGGGTCGGCCCTGCACCGTGGCTTCGATGCCCTGGGCGCGCAAATCGGCGGCGAGCTGCTGGCGCAGTTGCTCCACATGGGCCTGACGCTCAACACGCTTTTCGTCAAGCAACCGGGCCACCTCGCGGTAGGTTTGCGGCTCCAGAAACCGAAACGCCAGATCTTCAAGTTCCCACTTGATCTCCCAGATCCCAAGGCGATTGGCCAGGGGCGCAAACACCTGCAGCGACTCACTCGCCAGCCCGGGCGGCGGCGGCAGCTTGGTGGCGGCAAAAAAGCGCAGCGTCTGCAGGCGCGAGGCCAGGCGCAGCATGACCACGCGCAGATCACGCGAAAACGCCAACAGCATCTTGCGCACGCTCTCGGTCTGCGCGGCCGCCGTTTGCGCCAGCGGGTTGGCGCTGGCGCTGCGGCTGGCAGACACCTGCGCCAGCCGTGCCATGCGCTGCACCCGCACCAGTTTGGTGGTTTCCATTGCCAGATCGGCAAAGTGCGCGCCAAAGGCACGGGCGATCACCTCCTGCGGTTTGTGCAGGTGGTCGCAGGCGTACACCAGGTAGCTGGCGGCCTGCATCGCCTGCGAGCCGCCAATGGTGTTGAGGATGGCAGCCACCGCGTCGGCGTGGGCCAGGATGTTCTCGCCGGTGTCGAGCAGTTCGCTGGCCAGCAGCGGCTCGGCAAAGGCGCGGGCGCGGGCGAGTGCACCGGCCTCGTCGGGCAGGCTGAGCGCGGTAGCGGTCAACACCGCCAGCGGCGCTTGCCCGGCGTGTTCAGCAGACACGGTCCTCATGCGATACGGGGTTCTTTCATCTGCAGTGCGTCTAGCCCAGCAGGAAAGAGGTCACCACCTCCAACTGATCCGGGGCAATCAGCGTGGGTGCGTGGCCCACCCCGGCAAACTCCACCAGTCGGGCACGCGGCCCGCGCTGCGCCATCTGCTGTGCGGTGTCGATGGAAAGCAGGTCCGAGTCGGCCCCGCGCAGCAGCAAGGTGGGGGCCTGGATCTGGTCGTACAACTGCCACAGCGCGGCTTCGCCCTGCTGCGCCGCTTCCTGGGTGATCTGGCGAAACGGCACGGCAATCGCCGGGTCGTAATGCAGCGTGACGCCGCTTTCGCCGGATGCCAGCGGCTTGACCATGTGGCGCGTGAGTTCGAGCCACTGCGCGGGCGTATGCGGGCCAAAGCTGGAGGCAATGGCCCAAAGCGCGTCGGCGGCCTGCTGCAGCGAATCAAAGCGCAGCGTGCGCCCAACATAGGTGCCAATGCGCTCAATCGCCTGCCACTGCAGCACCGGGCCCACATCGTTGAGCACCAGGTGACGCACCGCCACTGGCAGCGGCACGACGGTTTGCCCAAGCAACCCCATGCCAATGAGCCCGCCCATGCTGGTGCCCACCCAATCGATGCTGGTGGCGTGCAGTTGTGCCAGCAGCGCGAGCATGTCGCCCACGTACTGCGGTACCTGGTAACCCTGCGGATCGGTTAGAAAGTCGCTTCGTCCGCGCCCGGTCACGTCCGGGCACACGACACGGATCGGCCCGGCAGCGCGCGCTATCAGGGCTTGCGCCAGCACATCAAAGTCACGACCCTGGCGCGTCAGGCCATGGACGCAGACCACAACATGCGCCGCCTCGGGCGCACCCCACTCCCAATACGCCATGCGGTGGCCCTGGTTGGCATCGGGGCACTGTACGTAATTCAACTTAGGTTCAGCCATGGTTCAATTCGGTTGTTGGTAACATGACCACATCCTAATTGAACTGCCACCCCATTTCCCACAGCAGGAGCACAGAATGTTAAAAGGCAAGACGGCTTTAGTCACCGGATCGACCAGCGGTATTGGTCTTGGAATCGCCAAGGCGCTGGCGGCACAGGGTGCCAACATCGTCCTCAACGGCTTTGGCGATGTCGAAGGCCCCAAGGCCGAAATCGCCGCCTTGGGCGTGGGCGTGGACTACCACGGTGCCGACATGAGCAAGCCCGCCGAGATTGAGGCCATGCTGGCGCACGCCGCTGCCGCCTTTGGCGGTGTCGATATCCTGGTCAACAACGCCGGCATCCAGCACGTCGCCCGCATTGAAAACTTTCCGGTGGAGCGCTGGGACGCGATCATCGCCATCAATATGTCGAGTGTGTTTCACGCCACCCGACTGGCCCTGCCCGCGATGCGCGCCAAGAACTGGGGGCGCATCATCAACGTGGCGTCGATCCACGGCCTGGTGGCTTCGGCCGAGAAGTCCGCCTACGTAACCGCCAAGCACGGCGTGGTCGGACTGACCAAGGTGACGGCACTGGAAAATGCCACCACCGGCGTGACCTGCAACGCGATCTGCCCGGGCTGGGTGCTCACCCCCCTGGTGCAAAAGCAGGTGGACGCCAAGGCCGCAGCGCTGGGCATCGACAACGATGCCGCCATCAAGGTGCTACTGGGTGAAAAGGAACCGTCGTTGCAGTTCACCACCCCCGAAGAACTCGGCGCGCTGGCAGTGTTCTTCTGCTCACCCGCAGGCAACAACGTGCGCGGCGTAGCCTGGAACATGGACGGCGGCTGGACCGCGCAGTAGTCCTCAGTTCGACTGCTTGAACGCCATTACGGCCTGGTTGCGCAGGGTGCGTAGCAAGGCGAGTTCCTTGGCGTCCAGATCGAGCGCGCCGCGCGTTTTTTTATCGGCGTAGATCAGGCCAAACGGCGTGCCCTTGATCTGCAGCGGCAACAGCAAAAAAGTAGGTGCGTTGATTCCGGCGCGAAACCACGCGGGCAGGCGCTGCGTGATTTTTACGTCGGAGGCGTCGCTGATCATGGTGTCGGCACCCTTGTTGCAGACCACGGCAAACAGGTCCGGGTTGGCCGCCTTGAGCGCAATGCGAAACGCCTTGACGTGCTGTTCGACGCCACTGCCCAGACCAAAGCGGCCGGTGATGGTCTCGGTCTTGGGCTCGCGCATGCAAAAGATGATGCGGTCAAAGCCCATGGCGCGGTACATGGT
>CAIPBW010000417.1 GCA_903863395.1 uncultured beta proteobacterium | reverse complement strand
CCAGCGCCCGTTTGGCGGCCACACCGCCAACTACGGCGAAAAGGCGGTCGAGCGCGCCTGCGCCGCTGCCGACCGCACCGGCCACGCCATGCTGCACACGCTGTACCAGCAAAACGTGCAGGCCAAGACCAGTTTCTTTGTTGAATGGATGGCGCTCGACCTGATCCGTGACGCCGAAGGCGACGTGGTCGGCGTGACCGCGCTCGAAATGGAAACCGGCGATCTGCACGTCCTGCACGCCAAGACGGTGCTGCTCGCCACGGGCGGCGCCGGGCGCATTTTTGCGGCGTCAACCAATGCTTTCATCAACACCGGCGACGGGCTGGGCATGGCGGCACGCGCCGACATTCCGCTCGAAGACATGGAGTTCTGGCAGTTCCACCCCACCGGCGTGGCCGGTGCAGGCGTGCTGCTCACAGAAGGCTGCCGCGGCGAAGGCGCGATCTTGCTCAACAGCAATGGCGAGCGCTTCATGGAGCGCTACGCTCCCACCCTGAAGGACCTGGCCCCGCGCGACTTTGTCTCGCGCTCGATGGACCAGGAAATCAAGGAAGGGCGCGGCTGCGGCCCCAACAAGGACTACGTGCTGCTCAAGCTCGACCACCTCGGCGCCGACACCATCATGAAGCGCCTGCCTTCGGTGTTTGAGATCGGGCACAACTTTGCCAATGTGGACATCACCAAGGAGCCGATTCCCGTGGTGCCCACCATCCATTACCAGATGGGCGGCATTCCGACCAACGTCCACGGTCAGGTGGTAGTACCCCGTGGCGACGCCTACAACGCGCCGGTCAATGGCCTGTACGCGGTGGGCGAGTGCTCGTGCGTCAGCGTCCACGGTGCCAACCGACTGGGCACCAACTCCCTGCTCGACCTGCTGGTGTTTGGCCGCGCTGCAGGCAACCACATCGTTGAATTTGCCTCGCGCACCAAGGCGCACAAGCCGCTGCCCGCTGACGCGGCCGACCGCACCCTGGCACGCCTGGCGCGTCTGGACGGGGCGCACGATGGTGAATACGCTCAGGACGTTGCCAACGACCTGCGCGCGGCGATGCAGTTGCATGCCGGGGTATTCCGTACCCAAAAGAGCATGGACGAAGGCGTGGGCAAGATTGCAGCGATGCGCGAGCGCGTCAACGCCATCAACCTCAAGGACAAGTCCAAGGTGTTCAACACCGCGCGCATCGAAGCGCTCGAAGTGGACAACCTGATCGAAGCGGCGCAGGCCACCATCGTTTCGGCTGCCGCACGCCACGAAAGCCGTGGCGCGCACACCGTCAACGACTACGGTGACTCGCCCGAGCACCCCAATGGCCGCAACGACACCGAATGGCACAAGCACACCCTGTGGCATCGCGAAGGCAACCGCCTGAGCTACAAGCCGGTGCAGATGAAGCCGCTCACGGTGGAATCCGTGGCGCTGAAGGTACGTACTTTCTAAGCCACAGCACCTGCGACCCTGCTCTGACCCCAACCGAACCCGTAAAAACCATGACCAAACGCACTTTTTCGATCTACCGCTACGACCCGGACAAGGATGCCAAGCCCTACATGCAGACCATCGAGGTCGAGCTTGACGGCAGCGAGCGCATGCTGCTCGACGCGCTGATGAAGCTCAAGGCCATTGACCCGACAATAACGTTCCGCCGCTCCTGCCGCGAAGGCGTGTGCGGCTCCGACGGGATGAACATCAACGGCAAGAACGGTCTGGCCTGCCTGACCAATATGCGTTCGCTCGAAGGAACCATCGTGCTCAAACCGCTGCCGGGTCTGCCGGTGATCCGCGACCTGATCGTCGACATGACGCAGTTTTTCAAGCAGTACAACTCGATCAAGCCGTATCTGGTCAATGACTCGATCCCTCCGGAGACCGAGCGCCTGCAAAGCCCCGAAGAGCGCGAAGTGCTCAACGGCTTGTACGAGTGCATCCTGTGCGCGAGTTGCTCCACCAGTTGCCCCAGTTTCTGGTGGAACCCGGACAAATTCGTCGGGCCGGCCGGCCTGCTGCAGGCCTACCGCTTCATTGCCGACAGCCGCGACCAAGCCACCGGCGAGCGCCTGGACAACCTGGAAGACCCCTACCGGCTGTTTCGCTGCCACACCATCATGAACTGCGTCGACGTCTGCCCCAAGGGCTTGAACCCGACCAAGGCAATTGGCAAGATCAAGGAAATGCTGGTACTGCGCACGGTGTAACAGAGGCGACACCACGATGCAACAGGACGAGGAACCGATTGACGCGCGCGCGCTGAGCAAGCTGCGCTGGCGCTGCCGCCGGGGCCTGCTGGAGAATGACCTGTTTCTGGAACGGTTTTTCCAGCGTTTCGGTGCGTCCCTGAACCACCGGCAGGCTAACGCGCTGGGCGATTTGATGGAGCTGGGCGACAACGATTTGCTTGATCTAAATCTATCTCGCAAGACAATTTCTCAGGTACAAACCCAGTTGGATCGAAAAGATGTGCATGAAATATTGCGTATGTTGAAAGAAAACCCTTGAAAGGCCAAATATGAAGTTAGCTGACAACAAAGCCACCCTGTCGTTCAGTAACGGCAGTCCCAGCGTTGACTTGCCCGTGTACCAAGGCAATGTAGGCCCGGATGTCGTCGATATCCGCAAACTCTATGCACAAACCGGGATGTTTACCTATGACCCCGGGTTCCTGTCCACGGCTTCGTGTCAATCGGCCATCACCTACATCGATGGCGACAAGGGAGAACTGCTGTATCGCGGCTACCCGATCGAGCAGTTGGCCACCAACTGCGACTTCATGGAAACCTGCCACCTGTTGCTGTACGGCAACCTGCCCAATGCGACGGCCAAAGCAGCGTTCACCAAGCAAGTCACGCACCACACGATGGTCAACGAACAGATGCAGTTCTTCATGCGTGGTTTCCGCCGCGATGCACACCCGATGGCCATCATGACCGGTCTGGTGGGCGCGCTCTCGGCCTTCTACCATGACAGCACCGACATCAACAACCCCGAGCACCGCGAAGTATCGGCCATCCGCCTGATCGGCAAGATGCCAACCCTGGTGGCCATGGCCTACAAATACAGCTGCGGCCAGCCCTACATGTACCCGCGCAACGACCTGAGCTACGCTGGCAACTTCATGCACATGATGTTTGCCACCCCATGCGAGCCCTATTCCGTCAGCCCGGTGATCGAGCGCGCTCTGGACCGCATCTTCATCCTGCATGCTGATCACGAACAAAACGCCTCCACCTCCACAGTGCGCCTGTGCGGCTCGTCGGGAACCAACCCGTTCGCAGCCATCGCTGCAGGTGTAGCCTGCCTGTGGGGACCGGCCCACGGCGGTGCCAACGAAGCCTGCCTGAACATGCTCGAAGACATCCAGAAAATGGGTGGCGTGGCCAAGGTCGGCCAGTTCATGGAACAGGTCAAGGACAAGAACTCCACCGTCAAGCTGATGGGCTTTGGTCACCGCGTGTACAAAAACTATGACCCGCGTGCCAAGCTGATGCAGGAAACCTGCAAGGAAGTCCTGGGCGAACTCGGTCTGGAAAACGATCCGCTGTTCAAACTCGCCATGGCGCTGGAAAAGATTGCACTCGAAGACGATTACTTCGTGTCACGCAAGCTCTACCCCAACGTCGATTTCTACTCCGGCATCGTGCAGCGCGCCATTGGCATCCCGGTCAACATGTTCACCGGCGTGTTCGCGCTGGCACGCACGGTCGGCTGGATTGCCCAACTCAACGAAATGATTGGCGACCCGGAATACAAGATTGGCCGCCCACGCCAGTTGTTCACCGGCTCGGTGCGTCGTGACGTGGAGCCAATCGCCAAGCGCTCATAATCCCCTCTCCCATGAAGCCCGTCAGCAGGCAACTGCGGCGGGCTTTTTGTTGGAGCCCGAAAACCGATCAGGACGAAAGCCCCCCATGCACAAGAAATCCCTCACGGCCCTGCTGGCCCTCGCGCTGACACTGTTTCTAGGCGGCTGCAACACCGTCAAAGGCATGGGACAGGACCTGCAAAAGGCAGGAGAAAAAATCGAAGACGCCGCCAAGAAAAAGTAAGCCGTTGCTCAAGCACGACTGGTGCGCTGGCTTGCGCCAGCAAACACTTTTCCAAGGCATTACAATACGCGCCATGCAACGCTTTCCCACTGCCCCCCGCGATCGGACTGAAGTCCGTAACGGTGTGGTGCGCGAACCGCTTGCAGGGTTCGCAGTGTTCAAGACGACGACCACGACTGGCTAAGACAGCCCGGTTCGTCGCGCCCTCCGGCCAGACGAGCCGGGCAGATGAAATTCTTGTATTTCTACAATCTGAAAGGGCAACAGCATGAAAATCGGAAATTTGGTAGGCCTCGTCGGTTGGCGCGGCATGGTGGGCTCGGTTCTGATGGACCGTATGCAAGCCGAAGGCGACTTCGGCCTGATCGAGCCGGTGTTTTTCTCAACCTCCGACGCCGGAGGCAAAGCACCCAGCCAAGCCAAGAACGAAACCGTGTTGCAGGACGCCTTCAACATTGACGCACTCAAGCGCTGCGACATCATCATCAGCGCCCAAGGCGGCGACTACACCACCGAAGTATTTCCCAAGCTGCGCGCAGCGGGCTGGAGCGGCCACTGGATCGATGCCGCCTCCACCCTGCGCATGAAAGACCACGCCATCATCATTCTCGATCCGGTGAACATGCCGGTGATCAAGAACGCGCTGTCCAAGGGCGGCAAGGACTGGATTGGCGGCAATTGCACCGTGAGCTGCATGCTCATGGGCGTGGGCGCGCTGTACAAGGCCGGACTGGTCGAGTGGATGAGCACCCAGACCTACCAGGCAGCCTCGGGCGGCGGCGCGCAGCACATGCGCGAGTTGCTCACGCAATACGGAACGCTCAACGCCGAAGTCAAGGCCCTGCTCGACGACCCCAAGAGCGCGATTCTGGAGATCGACCGCAAAGTCATCGCCAAGCAGCGCAGCCTCAGCGCCGCCGAGACCGCCAACTTTGGCGTGCCGCTGGGTGGCTCGCTCATTCCCTGGATCGACAAGGATCTGGGCAATGGCCAGTCGCGCGAAGAATGGAAGGGCATGGCCGAAACCAACAAGATCCTCGGCCAGGGCGATGGCTTTGGCAGTGCTGCGGTTCCGGTGGATGGCTTTTGCGTGCGCGTGGGTGCCATGCGCTGCCACAGCCAGGCCCTGACCTTCAAGCTGCGCAAGGACGTTCCCGTGGCCGACATCGAAGCGCTGATTGCCGCCGACAACGCATGGGTCAAGGTCGTTCCCAATACCCGCGAAGCCACCATCAAGGATCTGACTCCTGTGGCAGTGACCGGAACCATGGGTATCCCGGTGGGGCGTATCCGCAAACTGGCCATGGGGCCGGAGTACCTGGGTGCTTTCACCATCGGTGACCAGTTACTCTGGGGCGCGGCCGAACCGCTGCGGCGCATGCTGCGCATCCTGCTCGAAGCCTGATCCGGGTGACCGGGTGCGGGGGCACAAACTCCCGCATCCTGGCGTTGTCATGAGACAACAAAAGGTTTCTGCCCCAAACGCCGAAACCAAAGCTTACAAAGTTAAAAGCCATGTCATCTTGTCAGGCTAACGCATTGATGTTAAGGTACTTTTAACGTTTTGGGAGTCGGGCTTATGGGCCGCACAAAGCATCGTTCACGCTGTTCCCCGGGGCAGCTCCGGAGGCTAAAAAATTGATTGCTAAGTCACATCGTTGGCAAAGGTCCGCCATTGCCGCAGCCGCCGCTGCGTTGTTCGGACTCGCCGGAACCGGTGCCTGGGCGCTCTCGCTGGGCCGCATTTCGGTTCAATCCGCGCTGGGCGAGCCGCTGCGAGCCGAAATTGACGTACCCGATATCAACGCCGAGGAAGCGGCCTCGCTCAAGGCAAGCATCGCCGCACCCAGCGCTTTTGTGGCTGCCGGCGTGGAGTACAACGCGGTCATGAGTGGGATGCAGGTCTCCCTGCAGCGCCGCTCCGATGGCCGCGCCTACCTGCGTCTTATCACTGAGCGCTCGATCAACGATCCGTTTGTTGACCTGATCCTGGAAGCAAGCTGGTCGTCGGGTCGCATCATGCGCGACTACACCATGCTGTTTGACCCACCGGCATTGCGCCAGGCGGCTCCAGCGCCCACGTTGGCGCAAACCAGCCCGCCACCAGCCACCGTCACAGCAGCACCCAAAGCTCCCGCACCAGAAGTCAGCGCACCGCCCGCACCGCCCGCACCGCGCGCGAGTGCGCCCGCCAAGCCACCGGTGGCTCCGCCCGCCCCCGCACCTGCTGCCCAAGCCACGGCTCCAACCGGACAGGTTGTCGTCAAGAGTGGCGATACTGCGGGCAAGATTGCGGCGCACCTCAAGGCCCCAGGCGTCTCGCTCGACCAAATGCTGGTGGCCATGATGCGCTCCAGCCCCGACGCCTTCATCAGCAACAACGTCAACCGCATCAAGGCCGGTGCCGTCCTGAACGTGCCCAGCGCCGAAGTGGCGCAAGCAGTCGCCCCGGCCGAGGCCAGCCAGATGCTGGCGGCGCAGGCCAAAGACTTCAACGCCTTTAGGCGCAATCTGGCGCTCAATGCACCTGCCGCGGCCGTGACCGCTGCCGGCCGCAAGGCCAGCGGCTCAATCCAGGCCAAGGTCGATGACAAGAAGGCCGCCAGCGCAACCCCCGACAAGCTGACCCTGTCCAAGGGTGCCATCCAGAGCAAGGCCGACGCCGCCAAAGTGGCGCAGGAACTGGCCAGCAAACAAGCTGCAGCACGCGAGGCCGAACTCGCCAAGAACATCAGCGACCTGAAGAAAGCCGGTGCCGCCCTGGCACCCGCAGCAACAGCACCCGCGCCAGCCCCCGCCGCCCCTGCCTCCAAGGCGCAACCAGCCCCGGCCGTGGCAGTAGCCACTGCCCCACCTGCGGCTCCAGCTTCGGTGCCCGCAGCGAGCGCGGCCGCCTCTGCACCCAAGCCAGCGGCGTCGGCCCCTGCCAGCCCCGCGTCCAAACCGGCGGTGCCAGTACCGGCCGAAGAACCCGGCTTCCTCGACGACCTGATGGAAGACCCGCTGGTCCCGCTGGGTGGCGCACTATTGGTGGCGCTGCTGGGTGCGGGCGTCGGCCTGGCTGTGCGCAAGCGGCGCAAGAGCGCGGCGCACGTTGACAGCTCGTTTCTGGAAAGCCGACTGCAACCGGACTCGTTTTTTGGTGCCAGCGGCGGCCAACGGGTCGATACTGCCAACGAAGGACCGTCTAGCGCAACGTCAATGGTGTTTCCGTCCAGCCAGATGGAGGGCAGCGACGATGTGGACCCCGTAGCCGAGGCGGATGTCTACATGGCTTATGGCCGCGACCTGCAAGCCGAAGAAATTCTCAAGGAAGCGCTGCGCACCCATCCCGAGCGCCTGGCGATCCACAACAAGCTGCTGGAAATCTTTGCCAAGCGCCGCGACACCGTAAGCTTCCAGGCCAGCGCCGCACAGGCGTTCGCGTTGACCGACCATGGTGGGCCGGAGTGGGCACACATCTGCGAAATGGGCCTGCTGATTGACCCCGAAAACCCTCTCTACCGGCCCGGTGGAGAACCCACGAGCGAGAGCGCCGATACAGCAGCGGCAGATTTTGGCCAGACCATGCCCCAGACCACGCAGGCGATACCGGTTCCGGCACCCGTCGCAGTGGACCTGGACCTGGATCTGGACTTCTCGCTCGACGAAGAGCCTGCCAGCGCCATCAGCGACGTGACCGGCGGCAATGTCAGCGACCAGACGGTAAAGATGGAAGCGCCGCACCAGGAAAGCTCCGACGATCTTGACTTTGATATTTCTGAGCCGGTTCCGCTCACCGCGCAAAGTGACTTGCCCGATGACAACGAGGCGACGCAGCGCATCGACGTTGTCCCCAGCGAACACGCGCCACTGCCCGACCTGGACCTGTCCGACAGCCCATCCGACGAAGATGCAACCGATGATGCGCCCACGCCCGCAGCGGGTGCAGCATCTGGCATGCTGGAGTTCGACATCGGTGGACTCTCCCTCGATCTCGACACTCCAGCCGCAGCGCAAGACAGCGCGCCAGCCGCGCCGGAGGAGGCTGCCGAAGACCCGCTGGAGACCAAGCTGGCACTGGCCGAAGAGTTTGTCTCGATTGGTGACGAAGACGGCGCACGCGCCCTGATCGAAGAAGTGGTTGCCGAAGCCACCGGCGAACTGCGCGCCAAGGCGCAACGCGCTCTGGCAGAATTGAGCTAAATTTTCCGGGGGAATTCCCCCCTGCCACCGGGTTAAAACTGCCGTGCGAGTTGCTTTGGGCCTGTGCTACAACGGACTGGCCTACCATGGCTGGCAAAGTCAGTCCTGCGGGCAAACCGTGCAGGACCGGCTCGAAGCCGCCCTCTCCACCTTCGCCGCCCAACGCATTTCGACCTTGTGCGCGGGCCGCACCGACGCGGGCGTGCACGCGCTCATGCAGGTAGTGCACTTTGACGCCGAGTGCGAGCGCAGCAGCCACGCCTGGGTGCGCGGCACCAACGCCAACCTGCCGCGCGACATTGCCGTGCAATGGGCGGTGCTCACCAATCGGGAGTTCCATTGCCGCGCCTGCGCCCGCTCGCGCCGCTACGCCTACGTGCTGCTGGAGTCCCCGATTCGCCCCAGCGTTGATTGCGGCCGCGTGGGCTGGTCATTTCGCCCACTGGACCAGGCCGCGATGGAACAGGCAGCCAGCCATTTGCTTGGCGAGCACGACTTCACCTCGTTTCGCGCTTCGCAGTGCCAAGCCCTCAGCCCGGTCAAGAACCTGCTCGACATTCGCCTCCACAAGCGCGGGGCCTACTGGCGCATCGAATTTGAAGCCAATGCCTTTTTGCACCACATGATTCGCAACATCATGGGCTGCCTGGTGCAAATCGGCCAGGGGAAAAAGACGCCCGATTGGATGCTGGAAGTGCTCAACGCACGTGACCGGCGTGCCGCCGCTCCCACCTTCTCGCCCGATGGTTTGTATTTTCTGGGACCGCGCTACGACTCGGTCTGGGGCATGCCCGAGCGTACGGCTGCGTATGATGCGTTGCCATGAGCCTACGCACCCGAATCAAGATTTGCGGCCTCACCCGCGAGCAGGACGTTGACCACGCCGTTTCCGCTGGCGCCGACGCGATCGGTTTTGTGCTCTATGACAAAAGTCCGCGCCATGTCAACCTGCAGCGCGCCGCGCAACTGGCACACCGCCTGCCGCCCTTTGTCACGCCGGTGCTGCTGTTTGTCAACGCCAGCGCAGCGCAAGTGGCCGCCGCCTGCCAGGGCGTGCCCGGTGCCACCGTGCAGTTTCATGGCGACGAGTCTGCGCAGGACTGCGACGCCGCCACCCTGCACGGCGCGCACCCGTACCTGCGCGCCGCGCGCATTCCCCTGGGGCCGGACGCGGCGCGCTTTGACCTCGTAAAATACGCGCTCGATTATTCCAACGCACAGGCCATCCTGCTCGACGCCCACGTGGACGGGTATGGCGGTGCCGGCAAGGTATTCCATTGGTCACTGCTTCCTCCAAACGTCGACGCTCACCTCGTCTTGAGTGGTGGACTCACTGCTGCAAATGTGGGCGAGGGTATCGCCACGCTGCGACCGCGCTGTAAATCGCTGGCGGTCGACGTGAGCTCGGGCGTGGAAGCGACCGGCTCCGATGGCTTGCCACTCAAGGGGGTCAAAGACCCCGACAAAATCACCCAATTCATTGCCGCCGTGCGCGCCGCCGATGCGTGCCTGGCAGAACTTGCAGGAAAGCCTTAGATGCACCCCTACCAGCAGCCCGACCCGAGCGGCCACTTCGGGAAATACGGCGGAAGCTTTGTCTCCGAGACGCTGACCCACGCCATCAACGAGCTCAAGGACGCCTACGCCAGGTACCAGCACGACCCAGCCTTCATCGCCGAGTTCCAGTCGGAGCTGGCGCACTTTGT
>CAIPBW010000416.1 GCA_903863395.1 uncultured beta proteobacterium | reverse complement strand
GACGGGCGCACCGGCCCACTGGTGTTCGTAAAAGTGCGTCACGATATTCGCGCGGAGGGTCAACTGGCAATTGAAGAGTTTCACGACATCGTTTACCGCAACCTGCCGCAACCGGGCGAGCCCGTAGCGGCAAGTCAACCAGCGCCCACCAACGCAAGCTGGGTGCGCGAAATTCGGCCCGACGATGTGCTGCTTTTCCGCTACTCGGCGCTCACCTTCAACGGCCACCGCATCCACTACGACCGCCGCTATGTGACCGAGGTGGAGGGCTACCCGGGCCTGATCGTGCATGGCCCGCTGATTGCCACTTTGCTGCTTGACCTGCTGCGCCGCGAGTTGCCGCTGGCGCGGGTACGCAGCTTCTCCTTCAAAGCCTTGCGACCGATCTTTGACATTGCGCCGTTTCAGGTCTGCGGTCGGCTGGAGGCCGACAAACGCGCCTGGCTCTGGGCCACCAGCTCAGAGGGGAAAGTAGCGATCGATGCCGTCGCCGAACTGGAATGAGCGGGTGTCGCCCACGGTAGACAGCCCAGCTATTTGCTTTCACAATGCGCCAAGGCCACGCGGCGCGGCCACCTAAAACCATCCGAGGAGCAGACCCATGGCTGAGATCAGCGGCGGCGAAGTCATTGCACGCATGTTGCAACAAGAAGGTGTCGAAAAGGTGTTCGGCATCGTTGACGGCACTTACTTTGGTTTTTACGAAGCGCTGCACCGCATCGGCATTGAGATCGTCACTCCGCGCCACGAGACTTCGGCCGCGCACATGGCGGGTGCCTATGCGCGCCTGACTGGCAAACTCGGGGTCTGCATGGCCAGTAACGGCCCCGGCGTGGCCAACCTGATACCCGGCCTGATCGTCGAGCAGGCCGACGGCAACCGGGTGCTGGCCATCACCAGCGCGCGCCGCCCCAGCATCATGTACCCGGATCGCGGTGGCAGCTACCAGTGCTTTGACCAAAGCGGCGTCATCGGCAAGATCGGCAAATGGAGCGCTGCCGTATCGGCCTTCGGGCGCGTTCCCGAATTGATGCGCAAGGCGCTGCGCAAGAGCTATGAAGGTCGGCCCGGCGTGGTGCACCTGGATGTACCAGAGAACATCATGAATACCAAGGTCAAGGCCGATGTGGGTTTCTTGGCACCCAGCCAGTACCGCGCCACCGATGCGCTAGCACCAACGGGCGAGCAAGTGGCACGCGCGGCACAGTTGCTGATCAGCGCCACGGCACCGATGATCCACGCTGGCAGCGGCGTCATCCATGCCTTGGCCTTTGACGCCCTGCGCCGGGTCGCAGAGTTGCTGCACGCGCCTGTCACCACCAGTTGGGCGGCGCGCGGGGTGCTTTCGGAATCGTCGCCGCTGGCCATCACCATGCCGCACGTCAAACTCAATCACCGGGTGCGCAACGAGGCCGATGCGGTGCTGATTTTGGGCTCGCGCCTGGGCGAGACCGACTGGTGGGGCAAACCGCCCTACTGGCGCAAGCCCTCCGAGCAAAAGACCATTCAGGTGGACCTGGACGCCGACATGATCGGGCTGAACAAGCCGGTCAATCTGGCCATTGTTGCCGACCTCAAGCGCTTCCTTGAACTGCTGGGCGACGAACTGGAGCGGCGCAAGGCCGACATCGCACTCGACGCCAGCCGTGCGCGCGTTGCCGCCTATGCCAAGGTGATGAAAGAGGAACGTGCCGGCTGGGACAAGGCGCTGAGCGACATGGCCACCCCGATGAACCCGGCGCACATTGGCGCGGTGTGCAACGAGTTGTTTCCGCCAGACACGGTGCTGGTGGCCGACGGCGGCAACGCCACCATCTGGGCCATGTTCTATCACCAGGTTACGGTGCCCAATACGGTGCTGTCCACATTCAAGTTCGGCATGCTCGGCGCGGGCATGGCGCAGGCAGTGGGTGCCGCCATTGCGCGCCCTGGCAAACCGGTGTGCTGCATCATTGGCGACGGTGCCATGGGTTTCCACTCGCAGGAAGTGGAAACGGCGGTGCGCAACCACGCGCAGGTGATCTACATCGTGCTGTGCGACAAGCAGTGGGGCATGGTGAAGATGAACCAGCAGTTCATGCTGCGCCCCTTCAAGACCATGATCTTCAAGCACCTCGATGCCGATGAAACCATCAAGGCCGACCTGGGCGAAATCCAGTTTGATAAGTTGGGCGAAAGCATGGGTGCCTATGGCGAGCGTGTGGCCGATCCCTCGCAGCTTAGGCCAGCACTGGAGCGCGCCCTGGCAACTGGCCGCTGCGCCGTGATTCACGTCGATGTCGATCCAGTCAAACACATGTGGGCACCGGGCCTGATTCACTTCAAGAAGATGCACGAAGAGCCAAAAGGATGAAGTCTCCAGTTTCGTCATCGCGATGCTCTTCGCCTTCGTCATCGCGAGGCCGTCAGGCCGTGGCGATCCATGACTTGGGCCTGCATGGATTGCCACGTCGCTACGCTCCTCGCAATGACTTGAAAAAAATGGTGCCCAATGACAGCCTGGGTACGCTCTCATGACTGACATTGATCTGGTCCATCTGAACTTCAGCCCGCAGTCGCTGATGCTGCTCAACATCGTGCTGGGTCTGGTCATGTTCGGCGTTTCGCTGGAGCTGCGGGCCGACGATTTCAAAGAAGCGCTGCGCACACCGCGCGCGCTGGCCATTGGGCTGCTCGGGCATCACCTGGTGTTTCCGGCGTTTACCTTTCTGCTGGTGTTGCTGCTCGAACCACGCCCCAGCATTGCGCTGGGCATGATCCTGGTTTCGTCCTGCCCAGCGGGCAATATCTCCAACTTTCTCACCCACTTTGCGCGTGGCAATACGGCGTTGTCAGTTTCCATCAGCACCCTGTCAACGCTCACCGCCATTGTGATGACGCCACTCAACATCGCGTTCTGGGGTGGGCGCTATGCACCGGCGCTGCCGCTGCTGCGCCAGGTGGCGGTCAATCCGCTGGAGATGTTTTTGCACGTCCTGCTACTGCTGGGCCTGCCGCTGGTGATGGGCCTGCTCGTCTCAAGGCGCTGGCCGCAGTTCACGGCGCGGGTTCAAAAGCCGATGAAGATTTTCTCGCTGCTCTTCTTCCTGCTGTTTGTGCTGGCTGCGCTAGGGGCCAACTGGCAATATTTCAAACTTTATGTCGGCATGGTGGTGGGCGTGGTGTTCGTGCACAACGCCTGCGCCCTGCTCACCGGCTACGCGCTGGCCTGGGGCGTCAAGCTGCCCGAGCGTGATCGGCGCGCCATTGCGATCGAGTGCGGCATCCAGAATTCCGGGCTCGGGCTGATTCTGATTTTCAGTTTCTTTGACGGGCTCGGCGGCATGGCCGTCATCACCGCCTGGTGGGGCATCTGGCACATCGTTGCCGGGCTCAGCGTCGCCACCTACTGGAGCCGCCGCGCGCCAGCACCCGAAAGCGCCCTGGCGTGAACGCACAATGCGTGATGGTCACCGGCAGCTCGGGCTATCTTGGCACGCAGGTACTTGCACGGCTGGCCGCTTGCCAGGGCATCACCACCGTTGCGCTCGACCTGCGTGAGCCCAGGCAGCGCCTGAGCGGCATTCGGTATGAAACGGCAGACATCCGCGCAAGCCTGGTCGATGCCATCGTGGCGCGCCACCAGCCTGACGTGGTGGTGCATCTGGCTTCCATCGTGACGCCGGGCAAAAACAGTAACCGTGCGTTTGAATACAGCGTCGATGTCGAAGGCACCCGCAACCTGATGGAAGCCTGCGTGCGCCACCGGGTACGCCGCGTGATTGTTTCTTCCAGCGGTGCCGCCTATGGCTACCACGCCGACAACCCGGATTGGCTCACCGAGCGCGACGCCGTGCGCGGCAATCAGAGCTTTGCCTACTCCTGGCACAAACGCCTGGTGGAAGAAATGCTGGCCAACTACCGGGAGCAGCAGCCGCAGTTGGAGCAGATCGTTCTGCGCATCGGAACCATTCTGGGTGCCACGGTGAATAACCAGATTACCGACCTGTTCAAGAAGCCGCGCCTGATCGCCATAAAGGGTTCGGACAGCCCGTTTGTTTTCATCCACGACCAGGATGTGGTCGACGCGATTGTGCATGGCATTGATGCGTCCACCACCGGCATCTTCAACGTGGCCGGCGACGGCAAACTCAGCATCTTCGAGATTGCCCAGCGCCTGAACAAACGCTGTGTGGTGTTCCCGGCCTGGCTGCTCAGAAGCGCCCTGTGCTTGCTCAAGAAACTGCGGCTGACACAGTACGGCCCGGAGCAGATCGACTTTTTGCGCTACCGCCCGGTGCTCGACAACACGCGCCTCAAAACCGAGTTTGGCTATGTCCCCAAACTCACCTCCTCTGAAGTGTTTGATCTTTGGCGCGCAGCGCAGGCCAAGGGCGCGCCATGAATCCCCTCGAAATGCGTGGCAAGGTGGTGCTGATCAGCGGTGCCGCAGGCGGCCTGGGGGCGGCACTGTGCCAGCGCTATGCCGCTGCCGGAAGCTGCATTGCCGCAACGGACCTGGACGCAGCGCGCCTGGACGCACTGGTGGCTGAGTTGCAGCAGTGTGGCGCGCAAGCACTGGCACTGCCCGGCAACATCACCGATGCCACCCATTGCCAAGCCGCAGTGGCAGCCACGCTGGCGCGCTTTGGTGCGCTCGACGGACTGATCAACAACGCCGGCATCAGCCACCGCAGCCTGTTGCGCAGCACCCAGCCCGAGGTGATTCGCAGCGTGATGGATGTCAACTTCTTCGGCGCGCTGCAACTGACCCATGCCGCACTGCCCCACATCACTGAGCGAAGCGGCTTTATCGCCGCCATCTCCAGCGTTGCCGGTTTTTCGCCGCTGATCGGGCGCACGGGCTATGCAGCCAGCAAACATGCTTTGCACGGCTTTTTTGACAGCCTGCGCAGTGAGGTAGAAGCCCATGGCGTGAGCGTCACGCTGGTGTGCCCGTCCTTCATACGCACCGGCATCGGTAGCGCCGCCTTGGGCGGCAGCGGAACACCCGCCAGTAGCGCACGCCTGACCACGGGCGGCGAATCCAGCCCGCAGGACATTGCCGAGCGCATCTTTGTTGCCATTGCCCAGCGCCGCCGCCTGCTGCTGCCCGACCGCACCTCGCGCCTGGCGTGGTGGTTCAGCCGCCTGGCACCGAACTGGTATGCGCGCACCATGAAGCGTCGGGTTGGTGCCGAGTTTGAGGATGTGTCCCATGACCCCGATTGAATCTGCCCGCGCATTGCTGATTGATCCGCACGACCGGGTTCTGCTGCTCAAGCTGGCGTCGGGACGCATAGCACTGGGGCCGAACGCATCGGAGCGCACGTTCTGGCTGACGCCGGGTGGCACCCTGCACCCGGGCGAGTCGTTTGATGCAGCGCTGCTACGCGAGATTTTCGAGGAGACCGGCCTGCGCCTGCAGCACCCGGGCCATTGGATTTGGACTTCGCCCAAGCGCATCGAGCGCGACGGAGAGCCGGTGGACACGCTGGCACGCGTCTACATTCAGCGCGTAGCCGCCTTCGCGCCGGTGCCGGCGGCGCTCACACCTGAAGAGCGCAGTGTGTTTCGCGAGCTGCGCTGGTGGAGTCTGGACGAGATTGCCGCCTCTGGCGAGACCTTCGTCCCGCGCCATCTCGCGGCGCTGCTGCAGCCGCTGCTCGCCGGTGCCTGGTCGCCCGAGCCGATCACGATCAACCCCTAGTACTGACCCGCAGACTCCGCGCTACCAACATCGGCGCGCGGTGTACACCGTGTGCGACATCTGTCGCAATTTGGGTGCGACACCTGTCGCAGCCGTGAGACGGATTTGCGCCAGCAAAGTCGCTCCTCGCAGGCGAATACACCCCATTTTTTAAGGGTTAACCCGCCGTTGCATGCCCGCAAAACGCCTGGCGAGCAGGTGGCACGGCCCTTGCGATTTAGGGCATAGCTGATAGGAAGCCCCTGCATGACTGAACCCCGGTTGAGTTCCCCCGCCAAGGTTGGCATCATTGCCAACCCGGTGTCCGCGCGCGACATCCGGCGCATCATCGCCAACGCCAGCAACCTGCAGACCTCGGAACGCGTCAACATCGTGCTGCGGGTGCTCACCACGCTGTCCGCTGGCGGCATTGACCATGTGCTGATGATGCCCGACAAGGCCGGCATCAGCGCCATGCTGCTGCGCAGCCTGCAGCGCGAGCGCAACCTGCACCACCGCTTTCCCAAGGTGGAGTTTGTGGACATGGATGTCACCTCCACCGTGGACGACACCTTTACCGCGGCGCGCGCCATGCAGCAAGCCGGGGTCAAGGTGATCGTGGTGCTCGGTGGCGACGGCACGCACCGCGCCGTGGTGCGCGAGCTGATGGAGGGCGTGCGCAAGGGCCTGCCACCAGTAGCCATTGCGGGCCTGTCCACCGGAACCAACAACGCTTTCCCGGATATGCGTGAGCCCACCATTGCCGCGCTTGCCGTGGGCCTGTACGCCAGTGGCCGGCTCAGCGCCGAGCAGGCGCTGTCGCCCAACAAGGTGCTCGAAGTCGGCGTGGATGGCGTGGCGCGAGACATCGCCATTGTGGACGCCGTCATTGGCTCGGACCGCTTCATTGGCGCACGCGCCCTGTGGAAGACCGATAGCCTGAGCGCCGCCTACCTCACCTTTGCCGACCCGCAGGTGATTGGCCTCTCGGCCATCGGTGGCTTGCTGCACCCGGTGGGCCGCAACGAGCCCGGTGGCCTGGCAATTCACCTCGGGCACGACGCCGCCTCCACCCGGCTGCGCCTGAGCGTGCCGATTGCGCCCGGAATGATCAGCGACATCCCGATTGCCGACTGGACCGTCATGCCCGCAGGCGTGCCGTTTCCGGTATCCCTGAGCGCCGGTGTGGTGGCGCTCGACGGCGAGCGCGAGTTCACTTTTGACGTTGGCCAGAAGGTCAGCGTCACCCTGCGCGAAAACGCTTTCCCCACGGTGGACGTGGCCCGTTGCTTGCAGACCGCTGCACGCGAAGGCCTGTTCCGCCTTTCTTCCCCCAGCCCCTAAAAACAGGAGACTTTCACCATGGCAGGCACCAATCCCTTCCCGCTGTCCCGCGAGGACTTGCTCAAGGCGTACCGCACGATGCGCACGATTCGTGAATTTGAAGAGCGTTTGCACGTTGACTTCAGTCGCGGCGACATTCCCGGCTTCGTGCACCTGTACGCCGGTGAGGAAGCCTCCGCCACCGGCATCATGGCGCACCTGGGCGACGGCGACCGCATCGCCAGCACCCACCGTGGCCACGGCCATTGCATTGCCAAGGGCGTGGATGTGTTTGGCATGATGAAGGAAATCTACGGCAAAAAAGGCGGCTCCTGCCAAGGCAAGGGAGGCTCCATGCACATTGCCGACCTGAGCAAGGGCATGATGGGTGCCAACGGCATTCTGGGCGCTGGCGCACCGCTGGCCTGCGGCGCAGGGCTGGCAGCCAAGTACCGCAAGAAAGGTGAAGTCGCCATCACCTTTGTGGGCGACGGCGCATCCAACCAAGGCACCTTCCTGGAAAGCCTGAACCTGGCCGGGGTGTGGAATCTGCCGGTCATTTTTGTGGTGGAAAACAACGGCTACGCCGAATCCACCTCGCGCGACTACGCCACGGCGGTGGACAGCTTTGTGGACCGCGCCGCCGGCTTTGGCATGCCCGGCATCACGGTGGACGGCACCGACCTGTTTGCAGTGTACGAGGCAGCGGGCGAAATCATCCGGCGTGCGCGCGAAGGCGGTGGCCCGTCGCTGCTGGAATGCAAGATGGTTCGCTTCCATGGCCACTTTGAAGGCGACGCGCAAACCTACCGCGCCCCGGGTGAGTTGGACGACATCCGCGCCAACTCCGACTGCCTGAAAAAACTCTCCGCGCAGGTTACCTCCGCCGGTGTCATCAGCGCGGCTGAACTCGCCGCGATTGACGCCGAAGTGCTGGCACTGATCGAAAGCGCCGTAGAGCAGGCCAAGGCCGCACCGCTGCCCACGCTGGCCGACCTCACCACTGACGTGTACGTCAGCTACTAAACCGAACAACACAGCAAATCGAAGAAGGAGACCAACATGGCCCGAAAAATCAGCATGAAACAAGCCGTCAATGAAGCACTGGACCAGGCAATGGCGGCAGACCCCAGCGTGATCTGCATGGGAGAAGACATTGTCGGTGGCGCAGGTGCCAATGGCGAAAAAGACGCCTGGGGCGGCGTTCTGGGCGTTACAACGGGTTTGTACGCCAAGCACGGCGACCGCTTGCTTGACACCCCCCTGTCCGAGAGCGCCTACATTGGTGCCGCCGTGGGTGCCGCCGCGTGCGGCATGCGCCCGGTGGCCGAACTGATGTTTATCGACTTCATGGGGGTGTGCTTTGACCAGATCTTCAACCAGGCCGCCAAGTTCAAGTACATGTTCGGCGGCAAGGCCGAGACTCCGGTGGTGATCCGCGCCATGGTGGGTGCGGGCTTTCGCGCCGCTGGCCAACACAGCCAGATGCTCACCCCCCTGTTCACCCACATCCCGGGCCTGAAAGTGGTGTGCCCGAGCAACCCCTACGACACCAAGGGTCTGCTGATCCAGTCGATCCGCGACAACGATCCGGTGATCTTCTGCGAGCACAAGAACCTCTACGCCATCGAAGGCGAAGTGCCTGAGGCGTCCTACGCGATTCCGTTTGGCGAAGCCAGCGTGGTGCGCGACGGCAAGCACTGCAGCATCGTGACCTACGGGCTGATGGTGCACCGCTCGCTGGAAGCCGCTGCGGCTTTGGCCAAGGAAGGCGTGGAAGTGGAAATTGTCGATTTGCGCACGCTCTCGCCGCTGGACATCGACACCGTGCTCGACAGCGTGACCAAGACCGGCCGCCTGGTGTGCGTGGACGAAGCCAGCCCGCGCTGCAATATCGCCACCGACATCTCGGCCCAGGTTGCAATGCACGCCTTTGGCGCGCTCAAGGCACAAATCGAGATGGTCACACCGCCGCACACACCGGTGCCGTTCTCGCCCACGCTGGAAGACATGTACATCCCCAGCGCCGGGCAAATTGCCGACGCAGTGCGCCGCACGCTCAAGGGAGGGAAGCACTGATGGCTGGTATCACACCCATCGTCATGCCCAAATGGGGCTTGTCGATGAAGGAAGGCACTGTCACCGCCTGGCTGGTCGACGAAGGGACGACCATCCACGTGGGCATGCCGATTCTGGAAGTCGAGACCGACAAGATCGCCAACGCGGTGGAGGCCCCCGACCCCGGCCTGCTGCGACGCAAGCTCGCCGATGTGGGTGACTTGTTGCCGGTAAAGGCATTGCTGGGTGTGATGGCAGGTGACGACGTGAGTGACGCCGACATTGACGCTTACGTGGCGGCCTATGTGACGCCCGCGGCTGACGACGACGAGGACGACGCCGCCCCGGCGTACCAGTTTGTCGACGTCAAAGGCATCCGCACGCGCTATGCGCGCAAGGGTGCCGCCGAGGGCACGCCGGTGCTGTTCATCCACGGCTTTGGCGGCGACCTGGACAACTGGCTGTTCAACATCGACGCCGTGGGCGAAAAAGCCCCGGTGCTGGCATTCGACTTGCCCGGCCACGGGCAGTCTGCCATCCACCTGCCGGGCGCGAGCCTGGCGGCGCTGGCAGATTTTGTGGCCGACTTCATGGACGCCGTTGGGGTGCAGCGCGCGCATCTGGTGGGGCACTCGATGGGCGCAGCCATTGCTGCCAAGCTGGCGCTGATGGACGCGCAGCGCGTAGCGTCACTCACGTTCATTGGTGCCGCTGGTCTGGGCAGCGAAATCAACGCCGACTACACCAGCGGTTTTGCTACTGCGCCCTCACGCCGCGAGCTCAAGCCGCTGCTGGAAATGCTGTTTGCCGACGCCAGTTTGGTCAACCGCCAGATGGTGGACGACGTGCTCAAGTACAAGCGCCTCGACGGTGTGACCGAGCTGCTGACCGAGCTCGGGGGTGCCCTGTTTGGCGCGGGCAGGCAAAGCGAGCAGCCCGCTCGCGAGCTTGGCAGCTCGCCAGCGGCGCTGGTGCTATGGGGGCGCGAGGACCGGATTGTTCCGGCCGCACACGCTGCCAACGCTCCACCGGGTGCCAAGGTTGAGGTGTTTGACGGCGTGGGCCACATGGCGCAAATGGAGCGCGCCAGCGACGTCAATCGCCTGATCCTTGCGCACATCGGCGGCTAGAAGCGCTGGCGCAAGTTCGTGGACCCGCATGACGCTGCTCCACGCTTTGCGCAACTGCTGTGCCCCAGCCAACCCCTGGACGGCGCGCTCGAAATGGGCTGGCTTGACCAGGCGCTGGGCGGAGACCCCTCAGCGGTGGTCTGGCACGGCACCGGCTCCCTGGTGGCACCGCTGTCGTACCAGCAGCACAGCCGGTTGGACGCGGTGAGCGCGGCGTTTGCCGGGCGTGGCTGGCCGGTGCGGCTGCGCCGCTCGGGTGGCGGCGTGGTGCCGCAGGGGCCGGGCATTCTCAACCTGAGCCTGGCCTACGCCTGCGCCGGTGCGGCGGGCACGCAGGCGCAAACCGTGTACCAGCATTTGTGCGCTGCGCTGGCAAGCGCCCTGGGGGCGCTGGGCATTGTGGCGCACACGCGTGCGGTAGAGGGTTCGTTCTGTGACGGCCGCTTCAATCTGGCCGTCACCCACGATGGCATCACGCGCAAGATTGCCGGCACCGCCCAGTACTGGAAGCGCGCAGGCGGCGTGCAGGCGGTGCTGGCGCATGCGCTGCTGCTGCTTGACGCCGACCCGCGCCAACTCTCCGGGCTGTGCAGCAGCTTTGAGGCCGAACTCGGCAGCGCACGCCGCTATGATCCCAACGCCATGACCAGCGTGGCACAAGCCTGGCAGCAGGCGCACCCGGGCGAGCGCGTTCCCGCCGACCTGGGCCAGCAGTTCACCCACCACCTGGCGCTGGCGCTGGGCCAGGAAAGCGTGCAACCCGTTCCCTTTTGAAACTACTTGAAGCAGGAGATTCGACCATGGTATTGCTTGAATTTGCGATGGCACCGGCGGGCCAGGGCACCAGCCTGAGCGCCTTTGTGGCGCGTTCGCTGGACATCATTGACAAGAGCGGCGTGCCCTACCAGCTCACCCCTATGGGCACCATTCTGGAAGGTGAATGGGACCAGGTCATGGGCGTGGTGAGCGCCTGTTACCAGGCCATGAGCGCCGACTGCGAGCGCGTGAGCGTGAGCATCAAGGTCGATGCGCGCCGGGGGCCGGGCGGGCGCCTGCACTCCAAGATTGCCGCGGTGGAAAGCAAGCTCGGGCGCAAGCTCTCCACCTGAGTCTCCACCTAGGGGCGCGGTTTACTCCAGCGTGGGCGAGACAATCTTGTAGCGCTTCATGTGGCGGTACACGGTGGCGCGGCAGATGCCCAGCGCCTGCGCCACGGCGGTGACGTTCCAATGGTGCTGGCGCAAGCTCGCCAGCAGGCGCTGCGCGTCGGCTGAACTGGCAGCGTGCGCTGGAGCAAGTTCGTGCGCGTGCGGCGCAATGCCGTGGGCGTCTGCGTCGGCCAGCAACTCCTGGGGCAGGTGGCCGGGTTCGATAAAGCCGTCATCGCACAGCGCCAGCGCATAGCGCAGCGCGTTGCGCAATTGCCGGATATTGCCCGGCCAGTGGTAGGCCAACAGCCGCTGCAAAGTCTCAGGCGCAAGCCGCGCCGGGTGGCCGGTTTGTTGCGCCTCTTGTTGCAGCACGCGCGCAATCACAAAGGTCTGGTCGGCGCGCTGGCGCAAGGGTGGCAGATGCAGCGTAGCACCACACAGGCGGTAGTACAGGTCTTCGCGAAACACCCCATCGGCAATCAGGCGGCGCAGG
>CAIPBW010000415.1 GCA_903863395.1 uncultured beta proteobacterium | reverse complement strand
CAGATCGTCAGGGTGTGCTGCATGCCCAGGCTTTGCGCGTGGCGCAGCGCGGCCAGGGTGTCGGCGGTTTCGCCCGACTGGCTGATGGTGACCACCAGCGTGCGCGGGTTGGGCACGCTATCGCGGTAGCGGTATTCGCTGGCCACTTCTACCTGCGTGGGCACTTGCGCGATGCCTTCCAACCAGTACTTGGCGGTGCAACCGCTGTAGTAGCTGGTGCCGCAGGCCAGAATCAGCACCGAGTCAATCTCGGCAAACACCCGGTGCGCGTTGGCACCGGGCGCATGGTTCATCTGCTGGTCAAACAGCTCGGGCACGATGCCCTGTACGCCTTCCAGAGTATTGGCAATCGCTTGGGGCTGCTCAAAGATTTCCTTTTGCATGTAGTGGCGGTAAGGCCCAAGCTCGGCCGCGCCACTGTGCGCCAGCACGGTTTTCACTGGCCGCTGGGCGGGTGCCACTGGCTTGCCCTGCGGGTCTTGCACCCAGTATTTGCCCAGTTGCAAATCGACCCGGTCGCCTTCTTCCAGGTAAACGATCTGGTCAGTCACCCCTGCCAGCGCCATGGCGTCGCTGGCCAGAAAATGCTCTTGCCCATCCTTGCCCACACCCAGAATCAGCGGCGAGCCCGCACGCGCACCCACCAGCCGGTGCGGCTCGTCCTTGCAGAACATGGCAATCGCATACGCTCCCTGCAACTGGCGCGTGGCGGCCTGCAGGGCGTCGAAGATGTCGCCGTCGTAGAGGCTGTCGACCAAATGGGCGATGACTTCGGTATCGGTCTGGCTGACAAACACATAGCCCTTGGCCTGCAGGGCGGTGCGTAACTCGTCGTGGTTTTCGATGATGCCGTTGTGCACCAGCGCAATGCGCCCGGCGCGCTGGTGGGCGTCGGCACCCCGGCCATGGCTGAAGTGCGGGTGGGCGTTGTCCACCGAGGGCGCGCCGTGGGTGGCCCAGCGCGTGTGGGCAATGCCCAGTTGGCCTTGCAGCCGCGTGCCACCGGGCGTTCCCGCCACCTGTGCGGCAAGCTCGGCCACACGCGCGGTGCTGCGCGCACGGCGCAAGCCCGAATGCGCCGCGTCCGCCCCCTGCACATAAACCGCCACGCCGCAGGAGTCATAACCCCGGTACTCCAGCCGCTCCAGCCCCTGCACCAGCACGCCCACAATGTCGCGCAGCGAAACCGCTCCCACAATACCGCACATAGCCACACTCCCCACAAAACCAAAGAATGGCGTGAGAGTAAGCGCAGTCAGGAGAAATTGGCGATCAAATAATTGATAAATTTCAACATTTCATTCAATAATGTTGTCTATTGAAATTTTGTTTCAATGTAATGGCAATAGTATTCGTTTCGTGAATTCAATACATCTCATATCGTCGTCGCGAGGCCGCTCTCTCACTTCGTCGCGAGGCCGTTCGCTATCGTCAGGAGGCCGCCCCCTCACTTCGTCATCGCGAGGCCGAAGGCCGTGGCGATCCATGACTTCATGCCTGCATGGATTGCCACGCTTCGCTCGCAATGACGGGGAGGGCAGTTCGCGATGGCCAGGGCATGCCTCGGTTTAAGGGAACCCCGACCATGGAACCAATCACACTCGATCAGACCGACCTGGCACTGCTGGCCCAGGTGCAACGCGACGCCAGCTTGAGCAACCAGGAGTTGGCGCAGCGCGTGCACACTTCCGCACCCACTTGCCTGCGCCGCCTCAAGCGCCTGCGCGACGCGGGCCTGATCGAGCGCCAGGTGGCCATCCTCCAGCCCGAGCGTCTGGCGCAAAGCCTGGGCCACGGTTTGACGGCGATTGTGGAAGTCACCCTGGAGCGGCAGGACGCAGATTCACTGAACGCGTTTGAACGCCGCGCCGTTGCAGAAGATGCCGTGCAACAGAGCTACCAGGTCTCACCCGGCCCCGACTTTGTGCTGGTGCTGCATCTGGCCAACATGCCCGCCTACCAGACCCTGGTACAGCGCCTCTTTACCAGCGACGCCAACGTGCGCAACGTCAAGGCGTTTTTTAGCGTCAAGCGGGGCAAGTTTGGGGCGGAATTGCCGTTAGGCTGAGGTAGCGCTGCCACCGCCCCCTACAGCGGCGCACTTGCATCCCCGGGCTTGGCACCTGCAACCCTGGACGCCATTTGACCGGCAACCGATGCCAGGCCATTGCTTACGTCCGGGTGTTCAGATAGCGTGCGCCAAAAATCAAACGCCGCCGCGCGCACCGCGCCGGTAAAAAGATAAGCATCCACGTCAAACGCTTCGTAGTCCGGCAGCCCGATGGAAGCGTCGGGCTTCCAGCGCATGGGCAGCATGTCGTAGCACGAGGCCAAGCTGAAGTCGCCTTTGGACAATTCCAGCAAAGTGCTGCCACGCGCAAACAAGCTCAGATTTCCAGAGTGCATATCCGAATTGCCGATGAGCCGCCCGAATTGCAGCAAGAACGTGGCCGCCTGCGCGTCCTGGGCGCTGAGCTTTCCCTGGCGCGCCAGTGCGTCGCAGGTGGACGCCCAATGGACGTAGCCACCCGGCACAAACGCGCTGTGCGCCGCACCCACCGCCACCACGTGCTTGCGGCCGCTCTTGCCAACGCGATCAAACCGTGCGCTCAGCAGGTAGGTGCGATCCTTGCCCCGAATGATCTGGCTCTTTGCCGCGTCTTGCCCGTGGCGCGCCAAAACCTCAGCAGCAATGCATTCGGCCACCAGCAGATCGGTCCAACGGTCGCCAAACGGCGTCCCTCGCGGTGGCGAAAATTTCACCAGCACGTGCTCGCCCTGATCGGTGACTCCCAAAAACTTGGGCTGCTCGCCGCCTGCAGACGAGCCCGCCGGAAGCGTTCTGGCAACATCGGCGGCAATCGCGTCCAGGGTGGTAGTCTGTGCAGATTCATCGCCTGTGATTGCAATCATCGGCATCGCTCGTGGGGTTGCCTTGTCGCCAAACCCAAGGCGCAAAGCACCGGGGGCATCGTGCAAATACAGCGCCGCCACCAACACCGTTTCAAGCCCCCACAACTCGGGATTGGACGTTGCGTTGGGCAGCGCAACTTGCTGCGCCAGCAGCCGCCCCAAAAAACCTTGCGCATGCAACGGCGTCAAGTACCAGGGCAACTCGAACTGGAACAACTCGGCAACGCCCTCTGACTCCATGGCCACCTGATTTTTCGCCAGGTAGCCCAGCGTTCCAATTCTGCTGGCCTCCCCGGCCTCGTCAATCAGCCAGATCGGCTGCTGCCCGGCATCCGCTCCGATAGCTTGGTGCGCCGCATAGCGCGCCTTGGAGCCCCGGCCGATGGCGAAGATCGCCTCGCCCAGCCCCGCCAGAATGCGCGACACCGTGGGCTGACTCTTCTTGATCGCCCGCTGCAGTTCGGCCGAAGTCATCGCGCCCTTGTCGGCAAGCAGGTTCAAGACCGTCTGTTGATCGTTGCTGAGCGTCATTTGGAAAACGCATGAATAGATAGATTTCAAGAGTTTATATTTATTTTCAATATGTTACAAGCATATTGAATTTATTATGAATAGGTTTTGAATTACCAGCCATGACTGAATGCTGACCTTTGCAAGGGGTTGCGCGCCCAAACCGGCGGAATTTGCCCAGTCCGTTAGTGCTGCGTATTCCAAGGGTTGATGACAGTCAGGCCGGCAGCTTCAAAAGGGCCGATGTCTCGCGTTGCAACAATCAAACCATGGCTGGCGGCCGTAGCGGCAATGTAGCCGTCTGCGGGCGCAATAGCCTTACCCTGGGCTCGCGCACGGGCACGAATCTCCGCGTAGGCTTCGCAGGCTGCTGCATCAAAGGGAAGGATTCGGCCGACGAACAAAGGCAATATGCGTTGCTCAAGGCTGGTGCGCAGCGTGTCTCTTCGTTTGCCCGGTACCAGCGCCGCAATGCCAAAACGCAACTCAGCCAGGCTAATCGTTGACAGGTAGAGTGTTTCGATAATTTGCGCGTCTATCCAAGTCAGCACGCCTACGTCACCGCTAAGCTTCAGTGGTTCAGAAACGACGTTGGTATCGAGGAGAATCATTCAAAGCTCATGGGTTCTGCTGATGACTTGTCACGCTCGATCTCAAGATCAAAACCCCCAGCCTGCTGGCCGATTTCCGCCAGCAAGGAGCCTAGCTTGACGCGGCCCTCGGGCCGTGCGGCGTTTTCAAGAATGGCTCGGACTTCGGCCTCGGTGCTTCGACCAGCCATCGCAGCGCGCACACGTAAAGCACGATGCGTCTCATCAGGCAAGTTACGGATAGTGATTGAGGACATTGAGCACCCCTTCCTAACTGATATCAATGATTGCATTTTACTCTATGTGCAATCAACATGACCAAGAAAGCGTTGGAATTGCTCAGGCATTTTTTAGCGTCAAGCGGGGCAAGTTTGGGGCGGAGTTGCCATTGGGTTGAGGCGGCACGCCGGTTCGCGCGCTGCGCACGACATGCTGCGCTTGCGAGTGAAAGTTGCACCCAAAAAAAAGCCTGCGTGACTCGCGTCACGCAGGCTTTTTTAGGTCTTAGAAACTCAGGCTTGTGCCTGAATTACATCAGAACACGTACATCAGGCCAACAGAGTACTGGTTAACCTTGGTGCCGACATTGGGAGACGTGATACCGTATTCAAAGTAACCGTAGGTGTTCTTCAGGATTTCCTTGTTTACAAAGAGCTCGGTTCCAGTGTTCGACGTGTCAGTGTTCTTGGCATACTGAACGCCAATCGTTGCACCAGCCACGGGAACAGCAACGCCTGCGCTCCAACCAATGTTGTTCTTGCCACCGTTTGCGTACACGCCAGACACCTTGGCAACGCCAAAGTCGTAGCTGCCAGCAACTGCAGAGTAGTTGTTGCTATTGGCACGCGCTGCAGCGTCGCTACTGGCGGACTCAAAGGCCAGTGCAGCGGCCAAGGGGCCTTGTGCATAAGTCAGGCTCAAAGAAGAGTTGGCCTTGGCAGTAGTATCAGCGTTAAACAATTGTGCGTCGCCCTTGGGGGTCAGGCCGATCGCAACTTGGAAACCACCCATGCTGGGGGAGATGTAGCTCGCCAGTTCCTTGGTACCACCGGCCATTGCTTGCACACCGTTTTGGCCCAAAACAGGCACGCCAGCCAAACCGGCTGCCATCGTGTCATTGGCAGCGCCGTTCAGGTCAAAGCCGATCAAAGCGCGGAAAGCGACGGAGTCTTGCGTGCCGGCGCGGATTTCGCCCATGCCGCTGGAAAGGCTAAACCAAGCTTGACGATCAAAGAACTGACTGCTCTTGCCAGGGAACGTGACGTTACCGGCTTCCAGATTGAAGTTGCCCTTGAAACCAGAGCCCAGATCCGTCGTGCCCTTCAGGCCAACCTTGGTGGTCGAGTTGTTGCTGTAAGCAAGCTTACCTTCGTTACCAACCGCGTCGGACTTGGTCCAGCCAGCGTCAATCAAACCGTAAACAGTAACTTGGGCTTGTGCAGCACCAGCCAGACCCAGCAGGGCAGCAATTGCGATAACTTTTTTCATGTCAGAACTTTCAGTTTGGTTAAGGGTTAATACCAAGCGCGATTTTATCGAGCTTTGCAAAATTTCAAGGCTTTGGACCTGAAATGGCTTCGCTAATGTTGCACCATGACAACATCATGACAACTGTCAATATCGCATAAGCCCCACGTCACATGGATTTTAGGCCCTAGGTAAATCCAGGGTGACGGTACAGCCGCCGCCCACCGATGCCTGCGCCCGCACCGCGCCGCCAAGGCGCTCGACGATGCGGCGGGTGACGGCCAGGCCGACGCCAATTCCGGGGTATTCCTGCGCGCCGTGCAGGCGGCCAAATACCTGGAACAACCGTCCCTGCAACGCCGGATTGAAGCCCACGCCGTTGTCGCGGATCTCGATAGTGACTGCTCCGCCACTTTCGTCATCGCGAGCCAGCGCCCCTTCGTCATCGCGAGCCAGCACCCCTTCGTCATCGCGAGCGAAGCGCGGCGATCCATGACTTGGGGCTGCATGGACTGCCGCGTCGCTTCGCTCCTCGCAGTGACGAGCCATAGGTTCATGCTCCGATTGCATTTTCTGCCCCGAGACAGGACGATCGCCAGGCCGCCAGCCCACCGCAATCACTGCCGGATGCCGCGCCGCGCTGAATTTGAGCGCGTTGTCCAGCACGCAGACCAACGCCTGGCGCAGCAGCGCCGCATCCGCCAGCACCGGCGGCAGGTCGCTGGCGATGTGCCACTGCAAGTCGCCGGCAATCTGCTCCGGTAACGCGCGCTGCGCATGCACACCGCCAAGCTCCGCGCAAATGTCTCCCACCAGCGATTGCAAGTCCACCGGCTCCAGTTTCAGTTGGGCCGAACCGGCACGCGACAACAGCAGCAAGCCGTCAAGCATGGTGCCCAGGTGGCGTGCCGAATCGGTG
>CAIPBW010000414.1 GCA_903863395.1 uncultured beta proteobacterium | reverse complement strand
TTCGAATGGATGCAAGTCCCCTGAATCAAGCAGTTTTTGACGCCGCTGCGCTTCAAGGCGCAGGTTCATGTTTTCGAGTTCCATTCGCTCCATTTCAAGGTGCATCCTGGCTTCCCGCTCGCAGTCGCAAGAACTGCAGTGCGCCAGTTCGGCTTCGTAAAGCAAGCCATCGGTCGGCAGCGCAATCTCCACCCCCGGATCATGCGAGAGACCGCTCTTGATTCCGTCGAGTTGCTTGACGACCACCGAATAAACGTCCTTTGGCAGTGCCTCCAGGTCGACCCATTGCCCGCCGACGAGGGCCTGAATCCCGGCAATGGCGGTGGTCAGTTTGTAGACCTCAAACAAGCGGCGGATGTAATAGGTCACGGCCTTGCAATCGTTGTCATTGCGAAGTGTGCGTGCCATCGAGCGAAGGCTTTCGTTCTCCTCGAAGGTGCTGACCACAATCGAGCGCTCGGATTCCACCGCCATCGAACTGGTCTGTGCCACATGGCCGAAGTTCTGGCTCACGCTGGCCACATCAAAGTAGCTGCTACTGTGGTTGTCACTGGACGCCGAGGCACCGCCGCCAATGCTGAAAATCCCCAGGTTGATGCCCGCACTTGCGCCGCCGCCAACACTGCTGTTAGCAGACACCGAAGCACCCGCATCGGACTTGTTGCTCGAGAACGCGTCCTGAACGTTTTGCGTCATGGAGAAGAACGAGGTTCTGACGCTGAAACGGTCGGTCACTGCGGTGGCGTGCCGGTAGCGGTCGTATTCGAAGATGTTGATTTGCTCCTTGGGAAGCAGCGTAAGGCTGTGCACGATGGGGCCCTGCTTGCGGCCCAGCAGACAAAGGGCGTGCTCGTACTGAACCCTGATTTCAAGCCGCCCCAGGCGCAGCTTCTCAGTGGCAAGACCCGCAACCACCGAATAGCGAAACTCGTAGAACTTAAAACAGTGTTTCCACGAGAGCCAGGGAACCGGCTCTGGCCCACAGCACTCCTCGCCACCGCCGCAACAGCCAGGCGCTTGATCGGATGGCTGAACATTCAAAGGGTCCCCAATCTGTTTTGTCATAGCACCTCCTAAGGTTCCCAAAAGGCACATGTCACTGCCATCAGGCCGAGTACATCTGTTTGATCATCGTCCGGTCGGTGGGCGACAAGTCAGAGTTCTGGTTGGTCGGCCCACGGCCATCCGAGAACAGCTCCGCATCGAACGCATACAGCATGATCGACTTGGGATCGAATCGGGTCGCCTGGATTCCCTTGGGCGAATACTTGATCAGCACGTTCTGGCGGATTGCCTCCTCGTCCCAGAAATTGGGCGCGCCCTGGAAATACTTCATCACCGCGGCCTGGTTCCATTTGCGGTCGAAGGTAGGTGCCTGGTGTTCGTGGATGCAGCCGAGCGCATGGCCGAACTCGTGCAAAACCACCGCACGGTCTTCCACCGGATCGGAATCGTCACGCACCCAGCCGAAGTTCATGGTCGGCTGGTGCAGCGGGAAATAGCTTCTGTTGAGCGCGTCGCGCCCCACTGCCGACCAGGAGCCCTCGTCGGCGTAGAACGAGATGCGCACTTCTGCTGGTCCCTTGGTGACAAACTTGATCTTCACGTTGGCGTACTTTTCCCACTCCTTGGCAAGCACGCGCACCTTCTTTTGCATCTTGGCGCTGCCATCGAGAAAGCAACAACGCACGGTAAAGCCTGAACCCCACTTCTTGGTGCTGATCAAGGCCATGCGCGCCACGTGCCCGGCCTCGTTCGCAGTGAGCCTTGTGCCTGCGCCCTTCGCTGCGATCAACTCGCCACGCAGCGCCCGGCGCACATGCTGCTCGGCATCGAGTTCGTCGGGAATGATGCGTTCGAAGCAGATGTGCGCGCGCCGCACTGCAGCCTGCAGCGGCACGCCCTGCGTGGACTCACTAGCGCCTTTTTGTTTTTGGACCATGTGTTTGCTCCTTCGGGCACTCAGCTTGGCGCGGTTGGCCGTACAAGCGACCGCCACGCCGCCGCGCATTTCCAGGGTGATGCCAGATACTCTTGTCGGTCACGGTGTCGGCTTGGAGGTCGCGGCATCAACGGCTATCAGCCAAAACCGTGCCATGTTTCACAAAGCAATTCAAATCAACGGCTTAGCGAGTTGCCCGCGATAAAACGTCGGCGCGATGTAAAGTTATCCGTCACTCGGCGGGGTACGCGAGCGCACCTCGTTGGTACAGCTTGGTACGGCTGAGTTGGTGGTCGCCGAGGGCACAGGGGTGGATGGCTGCCAACAGGAGTGGGATGCCGACTACCGGTGACGGTTGACTTTTATCATGATTGCCCTATTTTTTTTCAAAAATTCACCCGAATGGGGGATAGACAAATACCAAGCTGGCAACGAAACTTTTGGTATGTCCTAACAAATCGAGGTTCCAGATGGAGAGTCCTGCTGATTTCCCGGCCATGCTCACAGCAGGTCCCCTGTTAAATCACATCGAGGCCCAAGCAGTCTTCCACGACAGGATCGCGCTGATTTTGAGAGGTGCTGTCAGAGCAGCAGACTGAGCACCTATGAAAGCACTCGCGCTTTGGACGGCAACTGCCAGTGTTGGAAACCCGGACATTGACCGGCAGCACAGGAGCATATTTCTACTATGGCAAAAAGCGTACGGCTTGTTGGACGCCGCCCCGCGTGACGCGCACTGTATTCACGAAGCGCTCAATGACGTTATTGCTTCCATGAGGGAGTGCTTTGCGGCAGAGGAAAAGATATTGACTCGCAACGGCTGCACCTTTCAAACGATGCATGCGGCAGAACATAGTGCCTTCGGTGAGCGACTGACAAGCCTCATCTATGGACCAACGGTTGATAAGGAAGAACTGCTTTTGGTCTGGACGGATTGGGCCTACGTCCATGTGGCAGACATGGATGTGTTGTGCAGGTGTTGTCTCGAGCCATCGAGTGCGGAAGGTGTGTGCAAGCGCGAGAGCCTGACTGCGCGCTTGAAAGCGGCAGCGGGCCTTGCGTAGGGGCAAGGTCATAGAACCACTGCTGTGCTCGTCTACGTGCGCTTCAAGGCGAGCGCAAGTTTCATGTCCACTTGCAAGATGTGGTGTCTAAGCCAATGCGATAAGAGATTGAATAGAGTCAAAGGGTCAATTTTTTCACCCGACTCGAACTCTGTCTTTAGCGCATTGACGGTTTTCAGTAGCTTGGCGTGTTCAGCCACGTGCTCTTGCGTTTGCGCGTAGCCAATACGAAGCATCTCCTCTTCCTCACGGGCGAAATGCTCTCGCGTATAGGCTACCAAGTCGAACAATGCGCCTTCAAGGAGCTCGCTCGAACGCCCCTTCATGATTGCCTCCAGAACGGTGTTGACTCGCTCAATCAGAAAGCGGTGGTCACTATCAATAAATTGATTTCCAGTTTCGAGGGCAGGTGACCATTCAAAGCGTTGCATGTCAGTTCATTATCACTCACAGGCGCACCAGCCCGAGCGCTCCATCAGGCGTTTGTCCCCTTGCGTGCCCACAACGTTGGCCGACTCAGGACGGCATGGTGCTCAGCGCAGCGGCATAAAGGAGGAGGCCGCAGGCCGGGGGACAGCCGCGAAGCTGAGTGCCATGCCGTCCTGAGTCCGCAAGTGCCTGCTCCCCGATCCACCAGCAAGTCAGTCGATTGCGAAAACTCAATTTGCCGATCTGAGGATTCGGTAGCCTGACAAAGCCTGTTCCAGTGCGGCATGGAGTCGTTCGAGCGCAGACCCAACCGAAGAGATTTACATGGAGCACCCCTCGCAATCAATGGAAGACTCAGCACCCAGACCAGGCAGCGCCAGCCCTACTCCCGCGCCTGGTGTGGGGGAGGTCATGGACGCGGCGTCGGTCCCGGTGGATGCTTTGATCATCATCCCGGTACGCAACCTGGTTCTGTTTCCTGGCATGGTTGCGCCGATTGCGATTGGAAGGCAGAGCTCGATTGCAGCGGCAGAGTTCGCTGTCAGGTCCGAGCGCCCCATCGGGATACTTCTGCAAAAAGACCCACTTGCCGAGGCGCCCGTGCCCTCCGACCTAGCGAGCGTCGGCACCGTCGCCTCGATTCTGCGTTACGTCACCACGCCCGACGGTGAGCGCTACATCATCTGCCAGGGACAGCAGCGCTTTCGTGCACTGGAATACCTCGCAGGCTACCCATTTATGGTGGCCCGGGTCGAGCGTGTGGACGAGACCGTTCCCGAGGGCGATGCGGAGCTTGAGGCGCGCCACCTGCAACTCAAGGAGCGCGCCATCGAGGCGCTGCGGCTGCTTCCGCAGGTTCCGCAAGAAATGGTCAATGCCGTCCAGGCCACCGATACATCGGGCCTTTTGGCCGATCTGGTTGCGGGGTATGTCGATATCAAGCCGCAGGAGAAACAGGCGTTGCTGGAGGACATTGACCTCAAGCACCGCCTGGATCGGCTGCTTGACTTGCTGGCGCATCGCATCGAGGTAATGCAGATATCCCATGACATAGGCCAGCGCACCAAGGCCAGTGTTCGCCAGCGGGAACGCGAATTCCTGCTGCGCGAACAGCTCAAGGCGATCCAAAAGGAACTGGGCGAAGACGGTGGTGAGGCGGCCGAGGTGGAGGAGCTGCGCGCCATGATTGCAGCCGCTGGCATGCCCGAAGAAGTGGCCGCACAGGCGAACAAGGAGCTCAAGCGGCTGGAACGCATTTCCGAGTCCTCTGCAGAATACTCGTCGCTGCGCACCTACCTCGACTGGCTGGTCGAACTGCCCTGGAAGGCACCCGAACCTGAAGACATTGACGTAGCGCACGCGCGCGCCGTGCTCGATGCCGATCACTTCGGCCTGGAAAAAGTCAAAAAGAGAATTCTTGAGTTCCTCGCGGTTCGCAAGCTCAAGCCCGGGGGGCATGGCCCCATCCTGTGCCTGGTCGGCCCGCCGGGGGTAGGCAAGACGTCGTTGGGGCAGTCCATCGCCAAGGCGCTGGAGCGCAAGTTTGTGCGGGTTTCGCTGGGCGGTGTGCACGATGAGGCCGAGTTGCGCGGGCATCGGCGCACCTACGTGGGCGCACTGCCGGGCAACATCATCCAGGCGCTCAAGCGGGCGGGCACGCGCGGCTGCGTCATGATGCTCGACGAAATTGACAAGATCGGCCACGGCATGCACGGCGACCCCTCCGCTGCCCTGCTGGAACTGCTGGACCCCCAGCAGAACAACAGCTTCAGGGACAACTACCTGGCGGTGCCGTATGACCTGTCGCAAGTCCTGTTCATCACCACCGCCAATGTGCTCGATCCGGTGCCCGGCCCGCTGCGTGATCGCATGGAAGTGCTGCAGATCAGCGGCTACACCCGGGAAGAGAAGCTGGCGATTGCGCGCACCTACCTCGTGGCGCGCCAATGCACGGAATGTGGCTTGACAACTGCCCAGTTGGAGATGGACGACGCCACGCTTGCCAGCATCATCCGGGACTACACGCGCGAAGCGGGTGTGCGCGCTCTGGAGCGCCAGATCGCAGCCGTGAGTCGGCACGCAGCGATGCTGCTCGCAGAAGGCAAGGTCAGCCATGTCCGTGTGGCGCCTGCAGATCTTGTGGGCATTCTGGGCGCTCCTTTGTTTGAGGACGAAGTGGCGCTGCGCACGGGCTTGCCCGGTGTGGCCACCGCTCTGGCCTGGACGCCGGTTGGCGGCGACATTCTCTTTATCGAAGCCTCACGCACCTCGGGAACTGGCCGCTTGATCCTGACCGGGCAACTCGGGGATGTGATGAAAGAGTCCGCCCAGGCGGCGCTCACCTTGGTGAAGGCCCGCGCCTCGATGTTCGGGGCAAGCGGCCAGGACTTTGAAAAGACCGACGTTCACGTCCATGTCCCCGCAGGTGCCATCCCCAAGGACGGGCCCAGCGCCGGGGTGGCGATGTTCATTGCGCTGGCCTCGCTGTTCCTGAATCGGCCCGTGCACAACGACCTCGCCATGACGGGCGAAATCAGTCTGCGCGGGCTGGTCTTGCCGGTAGGCGGCATCAAGGAAAAAGTTCTTGCCGCAGCCGCAGCGGGTATCAAGCGGGTGCTGCTGCCTGCACGCAATCGAAAGGACCTGGACGATCTGCCGCAGTCTGCACGGCAGCAGTTGGAGTTCCTGTTTCTCGACAATGTAGACCAGGCCAGCCAAATTGCGATTGCGCCTCCCCTCCCGTCATTGCAACCTCCCCTCCCGTCATTGCGAACGAAGTGAAGCAATCCATGCCTTCCCGACTGCATGGATTGCCGCGTCGCGACGCTCCTCGCAATGACATCCCCTCGTCATCGCCAGGCCACGCCGTCACCTCGTCATCACGAGGTCACTCCCTTATCCCGTCATCGCGAGCGAAGCGTGGCGATCCATGACTTCCCGACTGCATGGATTGCCGCGTCGCGACGCTCCTCGCAATGACACCCCTCGTCATCGCGTTGCCGCTCTCCCTCGTCATCACGAGGTCACTCCCTTATCCCGTCATCGCGAGCGAAGCGTGGCGATCCATGACTTTGTGCCCAAAAGGATTGTGGCCACCTCCTTGAAGTTACCCACTCTAGGCGACCACGGGCTGCCTGGCTTGAAATTCCACAAGACCGCTGCGTGCTTTGTCGGTTGCACCCAGTGAATCGCAAAACGCCGCACCGTCGCGCTGCCCCAGATCAAAGGTGGCTTGCAGCGCCGTGTGGTTGGTGTAGTCCCAGGTGCCAACCGGCGTTGGTGCGGACGGTTGCACGTAGGTGTGACCGGGCACGCTGGGGAGTTTGCTGAAGCGCCGCGTCAGCAGCACCAATGTGCTTGCGTCCGTAGCCCTTGGAAATTCGGTGGGCACACTGCTCACCAGGCCTCCATCGAGCAGGGCCGCTCCAGCACGCCTGATTTGCGGCGTGAACGGCGGCACGCACGATGACGCCAGGATGAGATCCGCCAACTCCTGCGGGCTGGTGCATTCGCGCACCGACACACATAGCGGCTTGAAGCCAAGGTGCCGTCCAGCCGCAGCCTGGACCGAATTGCGGTTCATGGCGTCAACGCTGGCGCTGATGGCCCCCAGCAGAATCGCCATACGCTCAGACGCCCAGCGCGGCGGTCGCGCTGCCAGGATCGTGATTTCCGGCCCCTGATGCAGGCGCGAGAGTGCCAGTGTGTCGATGCTGTCCAAAATGGCAGCGCGGTACATCGCCCCATGCGGGAACACCGGCTGTGACTTGAGAAGGTTGCGCACGTAGAGATTGCGCGCATTGCGCGCCACAGCCTGCTTGTAGCCGCTAAAGCCATGCTCAAACGTGCCGCCAAAGATGGCGCAGGCCATGGCCGCTCCGGCGCTGACTGCCGCAACGCTACGCGGCTGCAGCTTCAGTACGGGGGCAACGGCGTACCAGAACCCGGCCTGCCAGAAGCAGCGATTGCCACCGCCAGCAAAAACAATATTGTCAAACTTGAGCACCTGGGTTACGCGGTCCATGTGGCAGGGCTTTCTGGGTGCACATGGAACAACGCATAACGCCCATCAATCGCGAACCACCAGCACCGGCAGCTTGGTATGCTGCAGCACACGCTGGGTTACGCTGCCCATCACCAGCTTGTCGACCCCGCTTCGGCCGTGTGAGCCCATCACAATCAGGTCGGCTTTGGTGGCGCTGGCTTCGTCCACAATCCCTTTCCATATCCTCTGCGCTTCGATCACGCGCGCACTGGTGCGCAACGCCGTCGTTTCGACCATATTGCGCGCGAGTTGGATGGTGGCTTCGGCTTCCGACTTGGCGGCGCTAAGGTACTGGGCCTGTCCGAACCCGTACTCCATGCCAGCCCCCACGATCGGGTAAGGATCAAACAGGGTGATCACCTCCAGAGCTGCGCCAAACTTCTGCGCAAGCGTGATGCCGTACTTCAATGCCACCGTGGAGGCCGGTGATCCGTCTATCGGGACCAGAATTTGCTTGAACATGATGACCGTCCTTTTCCCTTAACCTTCATAGGTTTTGAGCGCCTCGGCAGAAACAATGGTGATGTCGCGGTTGGAGACTTCGATGATTCCCAGGTGGTTGAGCACCGAGAGTGCGCGGCTCACCGTCTCCAGCGTCACGCTCAGAAAGCTGCCAATGTCCCTGCGCGTCATCGCCAGGGTGAAGCGCCGGGGCGAGCAGCCCATGGCCGCAAAGCGCTCTGCCTGCATCAGCAAAAAGCGCGCAACCCGGACTTCCGACTTGGCCGCGTGCGAGACCGCATAGGCCGCTTGCTCCTTGGCCATCTCGCGGCTCACCGCCCAGTAGAGCATGCGCTCCATCTCGTTGCAGCCGCGCCCGGGCGAGAAGTAGCCCTCATCGGGCAGGCGCACAACTTCGCAGTCGGTCAGCGCCACCGCTTCGCACCAGTAACGGTTGTTGCAGACGCCATCGGTTCCGAGCAAGTCGCCCTTCATCGAGAACGACACCACGTTTTCGCTTCCGTCGTCATGGGTGACCACTGATTTCAGGGAGCCCAGGCGCACCACGTACAGCCCGCCAAAGGGCTGGCCCATGGCAAATACCGACTGGCCAGAGCGTACGCGCCGACGTCGAAACAGTGAATCACTGGGCATGGCGTTGGGGTTTCCGTCAAACCGCAACAAATCCATGACTTCCTTCAGGCTCGACCAGTCGGCGTCGTTGCGCGCGCGTGCGATTGGGGTGCGCATCGGAGCGTAGCGGCTGGTGTCGGCATGGGTGCTTGCTTGTATGTACATGGTTTCTTCCCTTGCACTGTGCACCCGGTGGGCGCAACTCTCAGTGCATGGTCCAAACTCTAGGCAACCCCCCACCTTCCGTCTGTAGGGAGTTCTTGACGTCTTGTGTGGGCAGACGTGGACAGTTTGAGGGTTACGGCCTGGGGCCTGGGGTTGGGGGTTGGCACCGGCTGCTCTCTGGCCTTGCGCCGAGTCAAGTCTGAAATTGCGAAAACGCAGGTCGCGTGCAGATTGCCCGTGACACTGGAGAGCATGCAAATCTAGAATGAATTATCGAAACCTTTATAGACCGGTTTCGTTACTGCGAGCGCTGCGCGGCAAATGAAAGGCCGTCATTGCGAGGAGCGTAGCGACGCGGCAATCCATGCAGACAAGAAGCCATGGATCGCCACGGCCTGACGGCCTCGCGATGACGAGGTTGGTGCGCCGGCCTCGCGAGGTCGAAAGGCCGTCATTGCGAGGTCGAAAGGCCGTCATTGCGAGGAGCGTAGCGACGCGGCAATCCATGCAGGCATGAAGCCATGGATCGCCACGGCCTGACGGCCTCGCGATGACGGGGTGAGGGAGCACCCCCGCGATTACGGGGTGAGGGAGCACCCTCGCGATTACGGGGAACGGTTCA
>CAIPBW010000413.1 GCA_903863395.1 uncultured beta proteobacterium | reverse complement strand
TCGGCCATCAGCGCCAGGAAGATGGCACAGCCAAACAGCCACACCAGCTCGCGCGGCTTGCGGTAGCTGCCGTACATCAGGCCACGGAACATGTGCAGGTACACCACCAGGAAAAACGCCGACGCGCCGGTGGAGTGCATGTAGCGGATCAGCCAGCCCCAGGGCACGTCGCGCATGATGTATTCCACCGAGCCAAAGGCCAGCGCCGCGTCAGGCTTGTAGTGCATCACCAGGAAGATGCCGGTCACCAACTGGATCACCAGAACAAACAGCGAAAGCACGCCAAAGACGTACCAGAAGTTGAAATTCTTGGAAGCGTAGTACTCGCTCATGTGCTCTTTGAAGAGCTTGGAGAGCGGGAAGCGGTTGTCGATCCAGTTGAGCAGTTGCTCGCCCGCTGGCGCGTTGGGGGAAATTTCGTGATATTCAGCCATGTTGTTGCTCCTTAGGCTTTCTTGTCGTCACCAATGAGCAACTTGGTTTCTGAAAGGTAGACATGGGCCGGAATCTGCAGGTTGTCTGGCGCGGGCTTGTTCTTGAACACACGGCCCGCCAGATCGAACGTAGAGCCGTGGCACGGGCAGAAAAAGCCGCCCTGCCAGTCGTCGGGCAGCGAGGGCTGGGGCCCGGGCTGGAATTTTTCCGACGGCGAGCAGCCCAAATGGGTGCAAATACCCACTACCACCAGGTACTCGGGCTTGATCGAACGGGTGGCGTTGCGTGCGTAGGCGGGGGCCTGGTCGTCGGGCTTGCGCTCGGAGTGGGGGTCGGCCAGTTGCGCGTCAAGCTTGGCCAGGGCGGCAAGTTGCTCGGGGGTGCGGCGCACAATCCAGACCGGCTTGCCACGCCATTCCACCGTCATTTTTTCGCCCGGCTTGAGGGCAGCGATGTCGGCTTCTACCGCAGCGCCAGCGGCTTTGGCCTTTTCGGAGGGCTGAAAACTGCTGACAAAGGGGACTGCAGCACCAATGCCGCCTACCGCACCAACGCAACTTGAGGCAATCAGCCAGGTGCGCTTGCTGGCGTCGACCGGGTGACCGCCGACTAGGGTTTCACTCATGAAAATCCTCAATGAACATCACTATCACGTCTTAGGGAGGCGCGATTGTAGCGGAGTGTTCTTTGGCCTGTTTTATTGCGGTTATTAGGCTGGAAGGGTCGGCGCGGCCGGTGCCGGCAAGGTCAAAAGCGGTGCCGTGATCCGGGCTGGTGCGCACCAGCGGCAGGCCCAAAGTCACGTTGACGCCCTGCTCCACGCCCAGATACTTTACCGGGATCAAACCCTGGTCGTGGTACATGGCGATCACCACGTCAAACTCTGGCCCCCCGGCGCTGCTGCTGCGGCGCGCGCGCATGAAGACTGTGTCCGGTGCCCAGGGGCCGCTGACCTGGCAGCCCGCAGCGCGCGCGGCTTCAATAGCCGGGACTATGACCTCAATCTCTTCGCGCCCGAACAGCCCGCCCTCGCCCGCATGCGGGTTGAGCCCGGCCACCGCCATGCGCGGCGCGCGCCCCAGCAGGCGCGTAAGCGCCGCGTGGGTAATCAGCAGGGTCTGGAGCACGTTGTCCAAGGTGACGGCTTCAAGCGCCTGGCGCAGCGACACGTGGATACTCACCAGCACCGTGCGCAGTTCGTTGTTGGCCAGCATCATGCGCACCGGCACATCGACCACCGGTTTGCCCAGAAACTGCGCGGCGCAGTCCTGCAGCATTTCGGTGTGGCCTGGAAAGCGGCCAAAGGGCGCGCCGGCCGCCGACAGCGCCTCTTTGTGCAGCGGCGCGGTAACCAGGGCGCTGACCTCGCCGCGCAGGGCCGCGTTGGCGGCCCACAGCACGCAGTTACCGGCAAACGCCCCCGCTTGCGCGCTCACCTGC